>NZ_JBSHBN010000009.1:29139-97867 GCF_053612025.1 Kitasatospora sp. NPDC054768 | reverse complement strand
CGGGGGACTATCCCCCCGCGCCGGTGGTCATTTTGCGGGGGGTGTTTGTCCCGCGGCGGGTTGCCCCCCCACCCCCCCCCCCCTTTCTGGGGGCCCCCGGGGGGGGCCCCCCCGGGTTGTCGGGGGGCCGGCTGGGGTTTTTTGGGGGGGGGGGGCCCCACCCGGTTGTGGCGCCCCCCACCCGGGGTCGGCTTGTCCGGCAACAGGTCGATCCGCGCAGGGACTCGACCACCCGATCGCACCGCGGGCGCGCGCTTCGTGCCGAGTGAGCTCTGGCGTGCCGGCCGCCGCCGCGCGGTCGGCCGGCACGGGGAGGGGAACCGGGGGAGCAGGGCCTAACCCGGGAACTCGTCTCCCTGGATGGCGGTGATGAAGGAGTCCCAGGCGGCGGCCGGGAAGACGAGGGCCGGGCCATGGGGGTCCTTGGAGTCACGTACGGGGACGAGGCCGGGGAGGCCGGAGGCCACTTCGACGCAGTTGCCGCCGTTCGTACCGCTGTAGCTGCTCTTGCGCCAGCTGGCCGCGTCGAGCTTGTTCCGCATCATCTTTGAAACCTTCCAGCGCCTCGGCGATCAGCACCAGCGATTCGCTCGCTGTGAGCGCATCGCCACGGAGGCGATCATAGCGGCGGCGGTGCCCGGAGACGACGGTCGGTTCGTCGCAGGGGCTGCCCCTGTCAAGGCTCTCCGAGTACACCGAGTGCCGACCATCCGGCATCTCCAGAAGGACCATCGAGGTATTGATGATCGTCGCCCGAGCAGTGAACGGCACCACCTGAATCACGATGTTCTCGCGTCGGGCGATGTCGAGCAGGTGCTGCATCTGCCGCACCATCACCTTCGGTCCGCCGACCACCGATCGAATGGCGCTCTCGTCCAGGAGGACCACCATCTGAGGCCCGTCCTCGACAAGGAACCGCTTCTGCCGTGCGAGCCTTGCCACGACTCGCTCTTCGATCACTTCGGGGCGTTCATCAGTCCCGCTTGCCTCGAACATCGCTCGGGCATAGTCCCGACACTGAAGCAGCCCAAACATGTAGTCGGTCTGGAACACGTGGGCCCCGACCGCCTCGGCTTCCGAGTCGGCATGGGTCTGGAACCAGTCCGGATGCTCGATCTGCGCGCTCCAGTCGACCCGGTCGTACAGCCGCTTCAGCAGCCCGCCGGTGTTCAGCAGCCGGTCGAGCTCCTCGACTTCCTCGATCGTGGGTTTCCGCCGCCCGCTCTCGGTCCGCGAGATCACCGTCCGGTCGAGGTGCAGGAGCTTTCCCAGGTCCTCCTGGGTGTAGCCCGCCAACTCCCTCGCGTAGCGGATCTCTTCGCCGAACATGATCGCGGAGCTCGCCGTCGGTCCCCGCTTGATCTTCCGCTGTGCCACCACTGCCCCCAGCTCTCGCGCCACGTGCCCAACACGTGTATTCGGACGCCACCGTAACCCCCGCATTCCGGCCGGCAGTACCGGAAAGCGATCTTTTGCTTGCGCAGCGTCACGCCGCACGCCCCCATCACGCGCCCTGTGCCCCGCGCGGGAAGTCGACCCCGCCGACTTCTCGCGCGCGCCGGGTCCGGCCGGTGCCGGTCGGCCGACAGCGCGGACGGTGGGCTGCCGGTGGGATGTGAGTGGCCTCCGGGATCTTGGGAACCACCACCAGCCCACTCCGAGTTCCAGGAGCCCGCCATGCCCTCCCTGCCCCACAACCCGCCGTGGGACGTCCACCGGCTGCCCCGCGCCGAGGGGAAGAACGTCCTGGTCACCGGCGGCAACGCGGGCATCGGGTACTTCGTCGCCGAGCAACTCGCCGCCACCGGCGCCACGGTGGTCCTCGGCAGCCGCGACCGGGCGAAGGCCGAAGCCGCCATCGCCTCCATCGCCTCGCGCGTCCCCGGCGCCAGGGTGCGGCACCTGCCGCTGGACCTCGCCGACCTCGCCTCGCTCGGCCCGTCCGTGGACGCCCTGGCCCTGGACCGCCTCGACGCGGTCGTCCACAACGCCGGGGTGGCGCTCGACCATCCGCCGCGCCGCGAGACCGTCGACGGGAACGAGCTGATGTTCGCCACCAACCACCTGGGGCACTTCGCGCTGACCCACCACCTGGCACCCCTGCTCGCGGCCGCCCCCGGCAGCCGGATCGTGACCACCGGCAGCTTCGCCGCCAAGTCCGAACGCCTGGACCTCGACGACCTCCAGAGCACGCGCGACTACCGGCCCAAGCGCACCTACGCGCGCTCCAAGCTGGCCCAGATGCTCTTCGCCCTCGAACTCGACCGCCGTCTGCGCGCCGCCGGCAGCACGACGCTGAGCGTGCTCGTCCACCCCGGCGGCGCGCTCGACTCCCTCACCCCCTCGCGCCCGCCGGTCCACGTCCGCACCACCGGCGAGCGGCTGCGCCACCTGCCGCTCGGGCTGGTCGTCCAGGGCAAGGACGCCGCCGCGTGGCCCGCCGTCCGGGCCGTGCTCGACCCGGCCGTGCGCGGCGGGCAGATGTGGAGCCCCCGCGCGTTCGGGCTGCGCGGTGAGCCCAGGGCCGAGCCGCTCTGGGGCCACCTGGCCGACACCGCGACCGCCGCGCGGCTGTGGGCCGCCAGCCGCGAGCTGACCGGTCACGACCCGACGCCCGCCGTGTGAGAGGAGTCCCGGGGCACGTGCGTGGTCGTGATCAACGGGCCCGGGGCGAGGCCCCTTGACCCGAATCGCCGCGCCGCGGAGGTGGAGGCCGGCGAGGCGGCTTTCCGAGCTCGACGGTGTTCCGCTGGAGCAGCCGACCCGATCCCGCGACTCACCGTCCACCGGGAAAGGAGCACTGCTCACGCCACGGCGAACGGACGAATTGCCCATACGGCCACAGTCGGGACGTCGCGATCGACACATTCGCGCCATGGACCGCATGGACCGCATGGACCGCATGGACCCCATGGACCCCATGGATCGTCGGGAAGGTCCTGAGTGATCCCCTGTCGAAGAACCCCCGCACCCGCGAATTCCCGTGCGCCCGCGGCCCGCGCCCGGTCGGCGCTCCCCGCAGAGTGGGAAGTCGGCCGGGCCGACTTCCCACTCCGAACCCCGGCCGATCGACCACATGAGAAGGGCGTGGCGGGCCGGCTCCGCGAACGTCGGCCCGCGAAGCGGTGAAGGTCGAGATGCAGCGCCGTTCGCCCCTTGCCAGGCTGTGGGTCAGTGCACAAACCTCTCGCCGCTGCCTCGCGGAACGTGTGCGCGGACGGACGTCCCTCGCCGTGGGCTCCAAGAGCGAGCGGGACGCCCTGGTCCTCCACGGCGGCGGACACGACGACGTCGTGCGCGTCCCCGGAGAGAACCCTTCGAGCCGGGCAGCATGAACCACCTGGCCGGCCGGACCGTGGACGCCGAGGGCGAGATCGACCAGCAGCACTTCTCCGTCACCCGATGGTCCGTCGTCAGCGGGACCTGAACGAGCACACGGCTGGGGAGGGGGCGAACGGCCCCTCCCCGGAGGGTTCTTGAGAGCCTCCGGCGCTCTCCGCGCGGAGCCGGCGGGTCAGAAGGGCTCCATCCGCTCCCACGCCGGTCCGTCGACCCGCCTCGACCGGCTGCGGGATCAGTGGTCGGGCAGGTTCTGGTCCCCGCCGCCGCCCGCCGGCAGCCGTCGGGTGATCCGGTCGAACAGCTCCGTCAGCGGCTCGCTCACCTCGTGGCCGAACTCGGTCAGCCCGTACGTGACCTGAGGCGGCGTCGTCGGCGCGACCTTCCGCCAGACCAGGTCGTCCTGGACCAGCGCCCGCAGGCTCTGGGCGAGCATCTTCTCGCTGATGCCGCGGATGCTCTCGCGCAGCTCGAAGAAGCGCAGGTCGCGGCTCCGCAGGGAGATCAGCACCCAGACGCCCCACCGACTGGTGACGTGGTCGACCATGTCGCGCGCGGGGCAGTCGGTGTGAAACACGTCATACCGGCTGCCTGCCCCGGTCCCTCTGTGCTGCACCCCTCCCGCCATGCCATGAGCTTACCTCCAGGTATGTCCTTACCGGGAGTTAGCCCGTCCTCCTAACGTCGGAGCCACCGAGGACATTCGACGAGGAGCTGATCATGATCGTGGTGACCGGAGCGACCGGGAACATCGGACGGCCGTTGACGCGGGCGCTGGCCGAGGCGGGGCAGCAGGTGACGGCGGTGTCGCGGCACCCGGCGGCGGTGCCGAACGGGGTCCGCCATCTGGCGGCCGACCTGGCCGGGCCGACCGGCCCGGCCAGGCTCGGGCCCGCGCTGACCGGGGCGTCGGCGCTCTTCCTGCTGCTCTCCGGCGACCTGCACGCCGCCGGGGGCAACCCCGCCGGCCTCATCGGCGAGGCCGCGGCCGCCGGGGTCCGGCGGATCGTGCTGCTCTCCAGTCAGGGTGTGGTGACCAGGCCCTTCGGGCCGACCCGGATCGCGATGCGCGAACTGGAGGACACGCTGCGGGAATCCGGTCCGGAGTGGGCGATCCTGCAGCCGGGCGGCTTCGCCTCCAACGCCCTCTGGTGGGCCGAGTCCGTCCGTGCGCAGGGGCTCGTCGCGGCGCCCTTCGGCGATGTCGGCGTGCCGATCGTCGACCCGGCGGACATCGCGGCGGTCGCGGCGGCCTGTCTGCTGGACGACCGGCACGCCGGCGGCGTGTACCAGCTGACCGGCCCCGAGGTGATCACGCCGCGCCGCCAGGCGGCCGCGATCGCCGACGCGCTGGGCTCGCCGGTACGGTTCCACGAGCTCACCCGCGCCGAGGCCGGGGCCGCCATGAGCCGGGCCATGCCGGCGGAGCTCGCCGAGGACACCCTGGACATCCTCGGCGCGCCGAACCCGGCCGAACTGCGCATCAGTCCGGACGTCCAGCGGGTCCTGGGCCGCGCCCCGCGCCCCTTCTCCGCCTGGGCCGCCCGCAACATCGCCGCCTTCCGCTGAGGCCCGTCTTCGGACCCCCGCCTGCGGGCCGACGCCGAGGTACGGACCGGTGCTCGGGGGCCGGGGGTCGGGGGAGGGGGTGGACGAAGGGGCCGTCACCGCCGGGGCCTTGGCCGCCCCCGGAACGCAGAGAGACCGCTCGGGCCACCAGGGCCGGGCGGTCTCTGCTGTTCGGGCGGACCCATGCGCCAACACGGCCCGCTGCCGATGTTCCCGAGTTGTTGGAGTGCACAGCGCCCCGGGTTCCGGACCCGCGGGTCCGGGTGACGCCGCTGCAAATCGTCACATCCAGCCAGGACGGCTCACAAGGGCATGCTGCACAAAGGCGCATCAAAATCCGGTTTCACTTCGTTGAACTGTGCGTTTCTGATAGGGCGTTCACGAGATTGCGGCCAGGGGCCGGGACCGTGGCGCATCAATCTTCGCGATGTTCACCGAACCGATTGGGATTCACCCGTACGCCTGACAGAGTGTGTGCCCACCGGGCACACAGTGCGACGCCAACCGCACAAGTGCCCGCCAGTTGGAGTGGACAGTGATATGGAGGACTCCTCGATGGCGAGGAAGCGGAACAAGCGCGCCCACACCCCTACCCACTGCGCGGCGGCGGAACCGGTACCGCCGCGCCCGCGCCCGTACCGGCCGCTCGCGGCCGGTGAAGCGACCGTGGTCGTCGTCGTGGTCGTCCTGACGGTCGCGCTGGCCGCCGCCCTGGTGGCGACGGGCATGTCGGCCGGGGCCGCGCTCGAACTGGCCACGGGCGGATGCCTGTTGGCCGCGAGGCTCCGACGGGAGCGGGCCTAGGAAGAGCGCCTGCCCGAGATGGGACGCCGAGAGAATCCGATCGAGGCGACCGAGCCGGCGCTGGGCCGGCTGGCCGTCTGGCTGCGGGAGCAGCGCGAGCAGGCCGGGTTGACGTACCGTCAGCTCGCCGCTCGGACCAACTACCACCCCACCACCCTGCAACGGGCCGCCGGCGGGCGCTCCGTACCGAGCTGGAAGGTCGTCGAGGCCGTCGTGCGCGAATGCGGCGGCGACCTCAAGACGGCCCGGCGCAAGTGGGTCCAGGCCAACTACTGGGCCCACGTGCCGCGCCCCTCGGGCAGCCGGCGGCTGCGCGCACCCCGGCGGGTCGACCCCCAACAGGTCGACTCCTTCGCGGACCTGCGCCGGGCGATGCACGAGATGCGCCGCAAGGCCGACTGGCCGTCCCTGCGGGAACTGGACCGCCGGGCCCGCGACCGGGGCGGACGCCTGCCCTCCAGCACGCTGGCCCTGGTCCTCAAGGGCGAGGCCCCGCTGCGCAAACCCGTCTTCCTCGCGTACATGGAGGTCTGCGGGGTCAAGGAGGCCCGCCGCGCCCTGTGGGCGGCGGCCTGGGACCGGACGAACAACGCCCGCACCCCGCTGCCGGTCAACTCGCGCACGTACCACAGCGAGTTCGTCCGGGCCATGCAGTCCTCCAGCGCCGGCACCCCGACGGACATCCTGTTCCGCCTGTGGGCGACCCTGCGCACCAGCCTCGCCGCCGAACGGGGCGAGGGCCCCGGCCACCCCGCGGCGGCGGGCCGCGAAGGCACCGACGACAACCCGTCGGTGCTCGTGTGACCCGGTCCGCGGCCGGGACGCCACCCGCGCCCCGGCCGCGGACCGGGCCGGGCACCCGCCGCGGACCAGCACCCACCCGCGCCACCTCGGGACACCACCATGCCGACACCACGACGCCGTTCGGCAGCCCCCGGGCCCGCCCTGGGCCTGTGGGCGCTGCACGACCTGCACCTGCGCCACTACCTCGACTACGCCGAACTGCTCCTGCCGCCCGCCGACGCGCCCCTGGCCGTCCGCGCCGCCTTCGAGGAACTCGGCGGCCACTGGCTCGACGCCCTGTCCACCGCCAGCCCGGCCGCCTGCGCCTGGCAGGCGGTGCGCCGCCGGGTCTGCACCCTGGCCGGCCCCCGGCCGCTGGGCCCGGTCGCCCACCTCACCGCCGCCCAGCAGGACGTCCTGCTGCTGCACCTGGTCCTCGACCTGTCCGCCGCCGAGATCGCCGCGCTCACCGGCACCGAACCCGCCGCCGTCCACGTCCAGCTCCGCTCCCTGGCCGCCGCCCGCCGCTGACCGGGCGGTGCCGGCCGCGCGGTGCCGGCTAGGGGGCCGGCGGGTAGCCGCGGGCGTGGACGAGGTCGCGGGTGAGGCGGGTGAAGGCGCGGGCGGCGGCGCTGCGGTAGGCGCCCTCGCGGTGCAGGAGGGTGACGGTGCGGGTGGGCAGGGGAGGGTCGAGGGGGACGGGGGCGAGGTGGGGGTGGTCGTGGGCGAGGGCGTCGGGCAGGACGGTGGCCAGGTCGGTGCGCCGGACGATCTCGGTGAGGGCCTGGACGGAGTTGGCCTCGACCGTGATCCGCGGGGCGGCCCGGTGGCGGGCGAAGTAGCCGTCGATGTGCGCCCGGGTGGCGAAGTCGCCGCTGAGCAGGGCGAGTTGTTCCTCCTTGAGGGCGTGGACCGGTAGCGGGTCGGGCAGCGTCGGGGCGCGCGAGGTGCCAGTGACGAGGCTGAGGGTCTCGGTGAACAGCGCGGTGGCGGTGATGCCGGGCGGGTGGGTGCCGGCGAAGGCGATGCCGAGGTCCAGGTCGTCGGCGAGCAGCGCGGCCTCGATGCGGTCCTGGGTGGTCTCCGTCAGGGTGAGGCCGACGCCGGGGTGGCGGGCGTGGAGCTCGGCGGTGAGCGGGCCGACCAGGTAGGCGGTGAAGGTGGGGGTGACGCCCAGGCGCAGGTGGCCGCGGGAGAGGTCCTGGACGTCGTGGACGGCGCGTTCGGCGGCGGCCAGGTCGCGCAGCGCGCGCCGGGCGTGGTCGGTGTAGACGGCGCCGGCGTCGGTGAGCCGCACGGTGCGGCCGGTGCGGTCCAGCAGCTGCACGCCCAGGGTCTTCTCCAGCTGCCTGATCTGCTGGGAGAGCGTGGGCTGGGAGATGTGCAGCTCCTCGGCGGCGCGGGTGAAGTTGCCGTGTTCGGCGACGGCGAGCAGATAGCGCAGGTGACGCAGTTCGGGAGCGGCCATGGAACAGACTATAGATGCGACCAATGACTTCCATGCCTGACAGCTCTTGGACGCTATAGGCACAGGTCATGCATGGTGGATCTCACCGGCCCACCGGGGCCGGCCACCACCCGAAGGGAGTGACCAGTGCAGGACCTCACCGACGGCGTCGCCCGTTTCCAGCGGGACGTCTTCCCGGCCAAGGCGGAGCTCTTCGCCCACCTGGCCACGCACCACACCCCGGACACCCTGTTCATCGGCTGCTCCGACGCCCGCGTCGTCCCCGAGCTGATCACCGGCACCGAGCCGGGCGACCTGTTCGTCATCCGCACCGCCGGCAACCTGGTGCCCGCCCACACACCCGAGGCCGACGGCGTCGCGGCCAGCATCGAGTACGCCGTCGCCGCACTCGGCGTGCGGGACATCGTCGTCTGCGGCCACTCCGCCTGCGGCGCGATGACCGCCCTCGCCGAGGGCCACGACCTCAGCGGCGCCCCCGCGGTCGCCACCTGGCTGCGCCACGCCGACGCCTCCGTGGCCCGCACCTCCGCCGACGGCGACGTCCCCGCCCTGGTCCGCCAGAACGTGCTCGCCCAGCTGGCGAACCTGGCCACCCACCCCTCGGTCGCCCGCGCCCTCACCGGGGGCGGGGTCGCCCTGCACGGCTGGGTCTACGACATCCCCACCGGCCGCGTCGAGGTCCTCACCGCCGGCGCCCCCGCGCTCGCCGCCTGATCCCCCCCACCCCCGTACCCGCTCGCGTCGCCCCCGTCCCGGGGTGACGTGGACCCCTCGCAAAGAGAAGGACAACCGCCATGGTGCACGCCCGGTTCAACCAGAGCGCCCGCGAGGCGCTGGCCGACGCCGCCGTCGAGGCCAAGATCCGCAAGGACCTCTCCTGGAAGCGGATCGCCGAGGCCTCCGGCCTGTCGGTGGCCTTCACCACCGCCGCCGTCCTCGGCCAGCACCCGCTGCCGGAGGAGTCCGCGAAGGCCGTGGCCGAACTGCTCGGCCTGGACGAGGACGCGGCGCTGCTGCTGCAGACCGTCCCGGTCCGCGGCTCGATGCCCGACCGCATCCCCACCGACCCGACGATGTACCGCTTCTACGAGATGCTCCAGGTCTACGGCACGACCCTCAAGGCCCTGGTGCACGAGGAGTTCGGCGACGGCATCATCTCCGCGATCAACTTCAGGCTCGACGTGCGGAAGGTCGCCGACCCCGAGGGCGGCGAGCGCGCGATCATCACCCTGGACGGCAAGTACCTGCCGACCAAGCCCTTCTGACCGGCCCTTGCGGCCAAGCCCTGCCGATCGGGGGGGCGGGCCGGGACCCTGCCCCGGCCCGCCCTTCCCCACCGCCCCTTCCTCCCGGCCCTTCCCTCGTCCCTTCCCCCGCTCCCGCCCCGGAGGCCCTGATGGACTTCGTCCAGCGCACCATCGACATCGCCCGCCAGAACGTCACCGAGGGCGGCCGCCCGTTCGCGACCGTCATCGTCAAGGACGGCGAGATCCTCGCGGAGAGCCCCAACAGGGTCGCCCAGACCGGCGACCCCACCGCCCACGCGGAGATCCTCGCCATCCGCGAGGCCTGCACCAGGCTCGGCACCGAGCACCTGACCGGCACCACCGTCTACGTGCTCGCCCACCCCTGCCCGATGTGCCTGGGCTCGCTCTACTACTGCTCGCCGGACGAGGTCGTCTTCCTCACCACCCGCGACGCCTACGAGCCCCACTACGTCGACGACCGCAAGTACTTCGAACTGGGCACCTTCTACGACGAGTTCGCCAAGCCGTGGCAGGAGCGCAGGCTGCCGATGCGCCACGAGCCGCGCGAGGACGCCGTCGAGGTGTACCGCCTCTGGCAGGAGCGCAACGGCGGCGAGCGCCGCGTGGCGGGCGCCCCGCGCCCCCACGGCTCCGCGCGGGACTAGCATCGAGCCCGTGATCGTATGGCTCAACGGTACCCACGGAGCGGGCAAGACGACGACCGGCGCACTCGTGCAGCCACTGATACCGGATGCGCGGGTGTTCGACGCCGAGAAGGTCGGCGAGACCCTCATGGACATCACGCCGGGGCTTCCCCGGACGGACAACTTCCAGCACTGGCCGCCGTGGCGGCAACTCGTGGTCGAGACCGCCCACCGGGTACTCGACTACACCGGCGGCACCCTGGTGATGCCCATGACCGTCCTGGTCGAGCGGTACTGGCGGGAGATCAGTGCGGGCCTCGCCCGACACGCCATCCCGGTACGGCACTTCGTCCTCCACGCCGACCAGGAGACCCTCCGCGGGCGGATCGAGGGGGACACCGTCCTCGGCCCCTCCTCCTTCCGCCTCAGGCACCTCGAACCCTACGCCGAGGCGGCCCGCACCTGGCTGCACGCCGAGGCCGAGGTCCTCGACACCACCCACCTCACCCCCGCCCAGGCCGCCCGACGGATCGCGGCGGCCGTCACCGGCCGGGGCCCCGCCCGCCCCGCCGTTGAGCCGGGGGCCGGGTCGGGGCCGTAGACGTGGAAGGGGCGCCCTCTGCCGGAGCGGGCGCCGCGGCGTCAGGAGGCAGGCGTGCTCAGGTTCCACGGAGCATGGCGGATCACCGTCGTCGGCAGGAGCGCCGACTTCGACCAGCGGGCCGTCGTGCGCGGCGCGTACGGGCTGCGGGTGCTGCCCGGGCGGGTCGGCGCCACCATCGAGGTGGACGAGGAGAGCTGGACGCTGTCCCTGGAACACCACCTGTGGGGCCGCAGCTGGCAGCCCAACCTGCGCACCACCCCCGGACCGGTCACCGAACACGGCGGCCTGCGCAGCCAGTTGCTCACCAGCAACGACTGTCACTGGCCGGGCAAACCGCTCGACTACGTCAACTTCGTGCTGCGCCTGGACCAGGCCGTCACTCCGGCCGTCACCCGGACCGCCGCGCCGGTGCGCGCCGCCCGTCCGCTGGAGGCACCGATCGCCGCGCCCGTCCAGGCCGTCCGCACCTCCTCCTCGGGCTGGCCCGAGTCCGGGCCCGCGACCGGGCCCGAGCGCGGCACCGCCCCTGAGCGCGGCACCGCCCCCGCGGCGCCGTCGGTGTCGCCGAGGGAGAGCGGGCGGCCCGCCTGGTAGCCCGACGGCGCGAGCGGGGGATACCCCCAGGCCACGGCGGCCCGCTGGCCGGGTGTTCCGGCGGGCCGGCGCCGGGTTGGCTGGAGCGGTCAGCACCAGCCGAACCGAAAGGCCGTCACCCGTGCCCTTCCGTACGACCGTCCGCACCACCGTCCGCACCACCGCCCGGGCCGCCGCCCGGGCCGCCGCCGTCACCGCCCTGGCCGCCGCGCTCGGCGCCACCGCCATGAGCACGAGCGCCTCGGCCATCGTCAACGGTCGCGACTCCACCGAGCGCTACCCCTTCATGGCCACCCTCCCGCTGAGCGCCGAGCAACTGGCCGACGGAGCCTGCGGCGCCACCCTGATCGACCGCCAGTGGGTGCTGACCGCCGCCCACTGCGTGGTCGGCACCGAGGACACCGGCGTCACCCTCAAGGGCACCGTGCGCATCGGCAGCGCCCACCGCGACAGCGGCGGCGCCGTGCGCAAGGTCGACCGCGTCGTCGTCCACCCCGGCTTCGAGTTCGGCGACGGCGCCACCCGCCCCAACCGGAACGACCTGGCCCTGGTCCGCCTGGACCGCCCCGCCCCCCAGCAGCCCGTCCGCGTCGCCGAACACCCCGGCAGCCCCGGCACCCCCACCCGGCTGCTCGGCTTCGGCACCGTCGTCGACACCACCGACTACCAGCGGATGGTCTTCCCCGACCGCCTCCAGGAACTGCCCACCCGCATCGGCGCCACCACCGACTGCGCCCCCGGCTGGGCCGACCCCACCCGCCTGTGCACGCTCAGCCGGGTCCCCGGGGCCATGGCCTGCTTCGGAGACTCCGGCGGCCCCCAGATCCAGCGCGGCCGCGGCGGCCGCTGGGAACTCATCGGCACCACCTCCGGCCCCGGCGCCCCCGGCGTGCCCTGCGCGGGCGGCCCCGGCCTGTACACCGACGTGCCCGCCTACGCCCCCTGGATCAGCGGCACCCTCGCTGCCGGCTGACGCCCCGACCCCACCGCGCGGCTAAAGTCCCAGGTGAGAACCGTCGCGCCCGAGGAGAGCCCGCCATGCCGACCGACCCCGCCGCCACCGCGATCCCCGCCCCCGCCGCCGCGCGCCCGCACCCCGCGCGCCTCGGCCTGGGCACGGCGGCCGTCGGCCGGCCCGGCTACATCAACCTCGGGCGCGACGCCGACCTGCCCGCCGAACGCACCGTCGACGCCCTGCGCGAACGCACCCACACCCTGCTCGACGCCGCGTACGCCGCCGGCGTGCGCTACCTCGACACCGCCCGCTCCTACGGCCGCGCCGAGGAGTTCCTCGGCCAGTGGCTCGCCGAACACCCCGAGGCCGCGGCCGAGGTGACGGTCGGCAGCAAATGGGGCTACACCTACACCGCCGACTGGCAGACCGACGGAGTCGCCGCGCACGAGGTCAAGGAACACTCCACCGCCGTCTACGACCGCCAGATCCACGAGACCCGCACCCTGCTCGGCGACCACCTCGACGTCTACCTCGTCCACTCCGTCACCCCGGACAGCCCCGCCCTCACCGACCCCGCCCTGCACCGGCGCCTCGCCGACCTCGCCGCCGAAGGCGTCCGGGTGGGCCTGTCCACCAGCGGCCCCGCCCAGGCCGACACCATCCGCCGCGCCCTCGCCGTCACCACGGACGGCCGACCGCTGTTCACCGCCGTCCAGGCCACCTGGAACCTGCTGGAGACCTCCGCCGCCCCCGCCCTCGCCGAAGCCCACGCGGCCGGATGGCTCGTCGTCGTCAAGGAGGGCATGGCCAACGGCCGCCTCGCCGGCCGCAACGCCACCGGCCCCGACACCGCCCCGCTGCGCACCCTCGCCGACCGCACCGCCGCCACCCCCGACGCCCTCGCCCTCGCCGCGGCCACCGCCCAGCCCTGGGCCGACGTCGTCCTCTCCGGCGCCGCCACCCCCGACCAGCTCGCCTCCAACCTCGTCGCCACCGGGCTCCGCCCGACCCCCGAGGACCTCGCCGCCCTCGGCGCCATGGCCGAGCCGGCCGGGGCGTACTGGCGTACGCGGGCGGGGCTGCCCTGGTCCTGAGGTGTTGTGGGCGGGGGTGCCGGCTGGGGGGGGGGGGCGCTGCGCAGGAAGTCGGCGGGGCCGACTTCTCGCGCCCCCGCCCGTTGTCGGTGCCCGCCCCTACGGTGAGCCGCATGACCGAGCACCTGGACCTCGTCGCCGCCCTCGCCGCCCTGCCCGTCGACCTGTCCGTCGACCTGCCGCCCGGCCGTACGGTCACCGCGGACGACGGGCCCGAGCCGCTGCTGTGGATCAGCGACGCCCCCGCCCCCGCAGGGCTCTGGCGCCAGCTGCACCGCGCCCACCCGCAGACCGGGCTGTGGCCGCTGCTGCTCACCCCGCTGGACCCCGCCGGCCCCGACTACCGGCCCTGGCTGTCCGGCGAGCTGTACCCGGTCGACGCCGCCGTACCCGACCTCTACGACCCGGCCGCCCTGCTGGCCACCTGGTGGAAACAGGTCGACGAGGACGAGGACGGGGAGGTGAGCGAGGACGCCGAGATCCTGGACGAAGCCCTCGCCCCCTACGGCCGCACCTGGCCCGGCCCCGCCCCCGCCGCCACCGTCCCCGACGGCGCCGCCGGCACCGAGGCCCGGGAGCTGGCCGAGGTGCTGCGGTCCGTCAAGGACGCCCGCCTCGGCCTGGTGCGGGCCGACAGCGGCGCCCAGGCCCTCGCGGTGTGCGGCTGGAGCGGCCCCACGAACCACGACGACATCGCCAGGATCGCCACCGTGCTCGCCGACTGGGAACGCCGCTTCGGCGCCCAGGTCGTCGAAGTCGGCTTCGACACCCTGGAGTTGAGCGTCCCCGTGCCGCCCGCCACGCTCGCCGACGCGCTCCCGCTGGCCGCCGAGCACACCGCCTTCTGCCCCGACCTGGTCTTCCAGGGCTCCGGCAGCCTCACCGCGTACGCCGAGGGACTGGTCGGCGCCCACCAGTGGTCCTTCTGGTGGGACTGACCTGACCTGACCTGATCCGGGGGTTGGGGGCCGGGGGTTGGGGGCCGGGGGCGCGGAGCCGCCTGCTCACGCGGAGCCGCCCGGGCGCGACGGACCCGGGCGCGCCGACCCGCCCGGCGCCCGCCGGCCACCCGTGTGGCATGCTGCGCCGGGCCGCGAACCGGGCCCGAGCACCGCCCACCGCACGGACACCCGTCCCGGCCCCCCCGAGGAGCACCCCCTGAACACCGCCTGCGCCGAAGCCCTGTCCGCAGGCCTGCTGCTACTCGTCCTGGTCTGCGCCGTCGCCCGCCCCTGGGGCTGGCCGGAGGCCGCCGCCGCGGTGCCGGCCGCCGCCCTGCTGGTGGCGACCGGCGCCGTCCCACTGGAGCACGCCACGGCCGAGGCCGCCCGCCTCGGACCGGTGATCGGCTTCCTGGCCGCCGTCCTGGTCCTGGCCAAACTCTGCGACGACGAGGGGCTGTTCCGCGCCTGCGGGGCCTGGATGGCACGCAGCGCCGCCGGCCGCCCGCGCCGACTGCTGGTCCAGGTGTTCACCGTCGCCTCGCTGGTCACCGCGGTGCTCAGCCTGGACGCCACCGTCGTGCTCCTCACCCCCGTCGTCCTCGCCACCGCCGCCCGCCTGGGCACCCGGCCCGGGCCGCACCTGTACGCCTGCGCCCACCTGTCGAACACGGCCTCGCTGCTGCTGCCGGTCTCCAACCTGACCAACCTGCTCGCCCTCACCGCCAGCGGCCTGAGCTTCGGCCGCTTCGCCGCCCTGATGACACTGCCGTGGCTGGCGGCGGTCGGCGTCGAGTACCTGGTGCTGCGCCGCTTCTTCGCCGCCGACCTGGACGCCGCCCCCACCGCGGCGCCCGAGACCGGACCGGCCCCCGCCATGCCGCTGTTCGCCCTGGCCACCGTCGGCTGCACGCTCGCCGGGTTCGCCCTCGCCTCCGCACTCGACGTCGACCCGGCCTGGGCGGCGGCCGCCGGCGCCACCGCCCTGGCCGCGCGCGCCCTGGCCCGCGGCCACGCCACCCCCGCGACGGTGGTGCGCTCGGCCGCCCTGCCGTTCCTGGCGTTCGTCCTCGCCCTGGGCATCGTGGTGCGCGCGGTCGTCGACAACGGCCTGGCCGCCGGCCTGGCCCACCTCGTCCCCGACGGCACCGCCCTGCCCGCCCTGCTCGCCACCGCCGCCCTGGCCGCCGTCCTCGCCAACGTCATCAACAACCTGCCCGCCACCCTCGCCCTGGTGCCGCTGGCCGCCCCGGCCGGGCCCGGCGCCGTCCTCGCGGTCCTGCTCGGGGTGAACATCGGCCCCAACCTCAGCTACGCCGGCTCGCTGGCCACCCTGCTGTGGCGCGGCATCGTCCGCGACCGCGGAGTACCGGTGGAGCTGCGCGAGTTCACCCGCCTGGGCCTGCTCGCCGTCCCCGCCACCCTCACCGCCGCCGTCCTGGCCCTGTGGGCCTCGCTGCGCCTGATCGGGCCCTGAGCGGGGCCGGCGCCCGTCGCCGCATCGCGGGATGCGGCGACAGGCGCCGGCGCACTCACCGATCGGTCTCAGCGGGCGCGGAATTCCGTCGTCCGACCGCTACCGCTACCGGGCCACCGGCCGCTCAGCTGCACCATCCCGGGCCCTTTCCCCACCAGTCACCGGAGTTGTAGTCCCGGCCGCCGTAGTAAATACACTGTCCGGGTGCGGACAGGTAGGCCGTGGCGTAGTAGCTGTAGTTCCCCAGGTCCTGCTGCCTTCCGCTGCCGTCGCCGAAGGTCAGGTAGGCGCCGGTCAGCGTCGGGGTTCCGGTTTTGGTGTTCTTGATGGTGGCGACGCAGTTCTTGCCGGTCGTCCTGCTGTAGGTCAGGTAGACCGTCGAGGTGCCGCCCGGCAGGTTGAAGGAATCGATCGTGGCGTAGCTGGACCCGCAGGCCGTCTGCGGGGTGTAGGCGGTGGTGGACGCGTCGGCGGTGGCGGGCACCGCGAGCAGAATCGAGCCGGCCATCACGGCGAGGGCCGCTGTGCGAGCGGAATTCCTGCGGAACATCCTGGCTCCTTCGTGCGACTCGTACTCCTGGCAGTTCACGTGCCGGACAAGGACACAGGAATGCTCGGCAATGACGGGTCGCCGACCGCGCGATTGTCCGGATCGGCGCCAGGACGGTCCGGTTCCGTGCCGGGGTACGTTGCCGGGGCCGAAAGCGGAACCGTTCGACCCGGCCGGTTCGCGGGAGTTCGGGAACGGAACACATCCGCCTTTCCGCCCGACGCGGGGGGCGTGCCCGGCCGGTCAGTACTCGGAGCTGGGTGCCGCCGTGACCGGGCCGAGGTCCGGTCGGTCGCGCAACTCCAGTGCCGTGCCGTGGCGTTCGAGTTCCAGGACGACCAGTTCGTTGGCGCCGGGCCGCCACAGCGGGGCGGGGGCGTAGAGGGTGCGCTGGGGGCCGGCGGCGCAGTGGCGGCCGAGCAGGAAGCCGTTGAGCCACAGCAGTCCGCGGCCCCAGTCGGGCAGGGCGAGGAACGCGTCGGCGGGGGAGGGGAGTTCGGCGGTGAAGCGGTGGAAGGCCGGTTCGCCGTCGCCCGGCTCGCCGTCGCGGGCCTCGACGTCGTCCGTGAAGCGCAGTGCGGACAGGTCGGTCAGCGGCAGCGGCCGGATCTGCCAGTCGAAGAGCCGCTGGTGGCCGTGCGAGACGCCGCGGGTGATGCCCTTGCGGTCGTCCATCTGGGGGCCGTAGTTCACCCGTCCCAGCGCCTCGACCAGGATGTCCAGCACCACCCCGTCGGGCCCGGTGGCCAGCGGCAGGGTCGCGCCGGGGGAGTTGCGCTCCAGCACCCCGAGCGGGCGCCCGTCCGCGAACACCTGCGCCCGGTCGGCCAACCCGTCGATGCGCAGCGGCAGTTCGGGGCGGGGCCCGGGCACGCGGGTGCGGTAGTGGATCAGGCCGCGGTCCTGTCCGAGCCGCTCCATCGGCAGCGGCGCCGCGTGCCGACGCGGCTGCGACAGCGCGTCCAGGGCCTGCGCCAGGAGCGCCCGCCCGTCGGCCCGTTCCAGGCGCTGCGGCGCCACCCGGGGCGGGGGGTCGGGCAGTTCGGCGTCCGGCAGGGGCAGGTGGCGGCCGATGACCTCGCGCAGGGCGTGGAACTTCTCGGTCAGCTCGCCGGCCTCGCCGATCGGCGCGTCGTAGTCGTAGCTGGTGACGGTCGGCTCGTAGCCGGCGTCCAGCGGGTGGGTGCCGGAGTGGTTGGCGCCGGACCACAGGCCGAAACTGGTGCCGCCGTGCGCCATGTAGAGGCTGACGGAGGCGCCGGTGGCCAGCAGTTCGTCCAGCGAGGAGGCGGTCTCCTTCGGGTCGCGGACGTGGTGCGGCAGGCCCCACTGGTCGAACCAGCCGATCCAGAACTCCATGGCGGTCAGCGGGCCTTCGTCCTGGTGGCGGCGGAGCACCGCGAGGCGCTCGGGGGCGCGCGAACCGAAGGTGGCGGTGGCGAGAAGGCCCGGGATCGTGCCGCCCTGCTGCATGGTGTCGTGGGCGCCGTCGGTGGTGAACAGCAGGCAGTCCACCCCGCGCCGTACCAGGCCGTCGCGCAGGTGGGCGAGGTAGGCGGCGTCGTCGCCGTAGCTGCCGTACTCGTTCTCGACCTGCATCGCCACCACCGGCCCGCCCCGGCTCGCCAGCAGCGGCAGCAGTTCGGGCACCAGCGCGTCGAACCAGCCGTCCACCTCGGCCAGGTACGCCGGGTCCGCGCAGCGCAGCCGCAGCCCGTCCACCGCCAGCAGCCGGGCCGGCAGCCCGCCGAACTCCCACTCCGCACAGATGTACGGGCCCGGGCGCAGGATCACGTCCAGCCCCAGGCCGGCGGCGAGGCGCACGAAGCGCGCCACGTCCCGCCAGCCGGTGAAGTCCACCGTGCCGTCGGGTAGTTCGTGGAAGTTCCACGGGACGTAGGTGTCCACCGTGTTCACACCCAGCGCCCGCACCCGCCGCAGCCGGTCCTCCCACAGCTCGGGGTGCACCCGGAAGTAGTGCACCGCCCCGGCCACCACCCGGTGCGGCACCCCGTCCCGCACGAACCCGTCCGCGTCGTACCCGAGCATGCGCGCACCCGCCTTCCCGCAGGAGACCCCGGGGCCTCGCGGACCCCGGCACCGCCGAGCCTAGCGAGGAACGGGCCGCGCGGGCCGCCGCTGCTCAGGTGTCGTAGCAGCCGTCCCACGGGGCGAAGAAGCCCAGGCCGTCCGGGTAGAGCTCCAGGTGCACGCGGTCCTCCTCGTCCTCCTCGTCCTCGTCCACCTCCAGGACCAGGCCGAACAGGGCGCCCTCGAAGCGGACCTCGAAGGGGGCGATGGCGATGTCCTGGTAGTGCCGCCCCGGCAGGGCGTCCAGCCACTGCTCCAGCAGCAGCGCGGCCGCGTCGACCGCCTGCCGCTCGCCGTCCGCCGTCGTGCCGGTGGACTCGATGCGCGAGCCCAGGTGGCGGCCGGCCTCGTCGAACCGGTGCAGCACGGCGTGCCAGCGCTTCACGGCCTGCCAGTCGTCGCCGCTCCAGTCCTCGGGGAAGGCCGCGACGACGGTCGCGTAGAACTGGCCGCCCTCGCACCGCCCGATGGTGTCCGTGCGGTAGTCGGGCTCGTGGCGGATCGGTATGACCTCGGGAACGTTCATGTCCCGCACCCTAGGCCCCACCTGCGACAACGTCGCCCGGCGGGGGCGCGGGAGCCGGTGTTGCGCCCGCCGGTGGTCGCGACATCGGCTGGGCGGCGATCCGGGAGGGGACCGGTACCGGACTGCCCTCCGACCACCGCGAACTGTCGGCCCGCTGCCCCGGCTTCTCGGCCGACGAGTTCCTCCTCGTGTCGACCCCGGTGCCCGGGTCGGAGGCGGCGTTCGTCGCAGGCGTCCGCTCCGACCGGGAGATCCTGGAGGACGACCTCCGGGAGGGGGACATCCCGGCGGAGTACACCACCGGCGAAGGGGACGGGGGCACGGCCCGCACTGCTGGCGTGGGCGGGCACCCCGGACGGCGACGAGATCCTCTGGCACACCGCCGCTGCCGACCCCGACGCGTGGCCGGTCGTGGTCCGGGGCCGCAGCGGCGGCTGGTGGTCGTACCCGGAGGGGGCCGTGTCCTTCCTGGAGGGCCTGTACGCCGGACGGATCGCCGTCCCCGGCCTGCCGGCCCCGCTGCCGTCGGGCGACAGGAGGATTTCCTTCCACGCTTTCCAGCTATAACGAGAGCACCATGCCTTCCTCGGCCGCGATCACCTCGCCCGAGAACCGGCTCCCGGCCTCGGCGGTCGAACGCGTGCGGTCGCTGCCGGGCCAGAAGTGCGTGAGGAGCAGGCGCTCGGCCCCGGAACGGGCCGCCCACGTCCCGGCCTCCGCGGCGTTCATCAGGTGGGGGTCGCCGCCGTCGGCGGACGGGCCCTGCAGCGTGGCTCCGGCGATGAACAGATCCGCTCCCGCGGCCAGCCGGGCAAGGGCGGGGTCCGCTCCCGCGTCGCCGCTGTAGGCAAGGGTCAGACCCGGCGCGGTCAACCGCACCCCTGCGTGCGGGACGTGATGCGGCAGCAGCGCGGCATCGAGCCGGAACGGTCCCTTCCGCGCAGGCCGGTTGCCCGTGCGGTGCTACGGCTGCGCGCGCTCGCGCCACCAGGCGACCGTCGCCCGCAGCTGCTCCTCCAGTGGCGTGGCCCGCACCGCGAACGCGGCCTCGTACGCGGAGCTGTCCACCACGAACGGCCGGTCGAACTGGTAGCGCACCTCCCGCAGTTCGCGCAGCAGCGGGGAGACCAGCCCCGCCACGGCCAGCGCGGCCGCGGGCAGGCGGCGTACCGCGACCGGTCCGCCGCCGGCCTCGGCGGCCAGTCGGTCGACCATCGCGCGCACCGACAGGGGAGGGGCCGTGGGCACGTGCCAGGCCCGGCCCCAGGCCCGCTCCTCGCCGGCGATCTCCGCCATCGCCCGGGCCACGTCCGGCAGGTAGGTCCAGCTGTGCGCGGTGTCCGGGTCGCCGAGGGTGGCGACCGGGCGGCCCTTCAGCAGACCGGGCATCACCCGCGCCGCCAGGTGGCCGCCGTCGGTGACCCCGGGGCCGAAGAAGTCCGAGGCCCGCACCTCCACCGCCCGGATCCGCCCGGCCTCGTGCAGCGCCCGCGCCTGCTCCCAGGCCGCCGCCCGCACCCGACCCTTGGGGCCGGTCGCGGCGAGCGGCAGGTCCTCGGTCATCGGGCCGGCCACCGGCCCGTACCCGTACAGGTTGCCGAGCATGACCAGCACCGCGCCGCTGTCCTCGGCCGCCGCGCACAGCGAGGCGGTCAGCGCCGGCCACCGCCGCGCCCACTGCGGCAGCGGCGGCGCGGCGCAGCCGTGGACGGCGGCGGCACCGCGGGCGGCCGGTGCCAGCTGTGCGGGGTCGCTCGCGTCCAGGGCGAGGTGTTCGACGCCGGGGACGGCCGGCCCGGCGGGGCGCCCGGTGCGGGTGGCGACCCGGACCTCGTGGCCCTGTTCGGCCAGCAGGCGGGCGGTGGCGGCCCCGGCGGGCCCGTGTCCGACGACCAGGTGGAAGCTCATCCGTCAGAGCCTAGCGGCGGCCTCGGACCGGCAGGGGGCGCGGTGCGGGCCGGTGCGGCCCGGCGCCGGAAGGGGGAAGGCGGAAGGGGAAGCCGGACAGATCGGGGCAGGTCAGGGCAGGTCGGGGCGGGTCGGGGGTCGGCACTTATCCGGTATGCCGATCGTAAAAGTGGATCTATGCTGTGGGTCATTCATGATCCCTTCACACAAAGCAGGTTTGCTCTCGATGAAGCTGCCCCGGGTGTCCGCCGTCGTCGCCGCCGCGGTCCTGGCCCCCGCTGTCCTCTTCCCCTCCACGGCCTCCGCCTCCGACGCCCCGAAGCCGATCGGCCTCTCCGGTCCCGACACCGGCTCGGACTCCGCCAAGGACGCCGCCCCCGGGGACGACGACGGACAGGAGCAGCGCGACCGCGCCGAGGTCAAGCGCATCCTCGCCGACCCGAAGAGCGGCTTCGGCGTGCGCGAGGCCGCCGAGAAGGCCCTCAAGGGCGGCGCCGCCGAGCTGCGCCACTTCCTGGAGGTCGAGCTCGACGAGCAGCGCAAGATCGACGACCAGGTCAGGACCTCCCAGATCTACAGCACCGGCGGCCCGGCTGTGAAGGCCGCCGCCAGGGCCGCCCTCAACAGCGGCGACGACGCCATCGCCGAGTTCCTGAAGACCGGCCAGTACATCGCCCGCGCCGAGGACGAGGACCGCGCCGAGGTCGAGGCCCTGCTCGCCGACCCGAAGACCGGCCCCGGCGTGCGCGAGGGCGCCGAGAACGCTCTCAAGGGCGGCGCCGCCGAGCTGCGCCGCTTCCTGGACGTCCAGCTGCCCAAGCTGCGCGGCGACGACAACCGGGTCAAGCTCGCCCAGCTCATGGACAAGGGCGGCAAGGCCGTGCGCGAGGCGGCCGGCAAGGCGCTGGACGCCGGCACCGACGAGGCCGTCGAGGCCTTCCTCAACAGCGGCTTCGCCAAGGCCCAGTTCGAGGACGACCGGGTCGAGGTGCTGCGCATCATCGCCGACAAGGAGACCGGTCCGGTCACCGCCGCGGCCGCCCAGAAGGCCATGGACGGCAACGCCGAGGACGTGCGGCGCTTCCTGACCGTCGAGCTGCCGAACCTGCGCTTCAGCGACAACCGGCTGAAGGTCTCCCAGATCATCGAGACCGGCGGCCCCGCGGTGAAGAAGGCCGCCATGGCCGCCTTCGAGGGCAGCTACGCGGACCTCCTGGCCTTCCTCAAGGAGGGCTGGGCCAAGGCCAGGGCCGAGGACGAGGCCGCGGCGGCCAAGCCCGGCACGGGCACCGGCACCGGCACCGGCACGGGCACCGACGGTTCCGGGCAGCAGCCGCAGACCGTCCAGCCCGCCGGCCTCACCGGAACCGGTACCGGCACTGGCACCGGCACCACCACCGGCGGCACGACCACCACCGGCGCCCGAACGGGCAACGGCACCACGGGCAGCACCGGCAGCACCGGCTCCGGCACGCTCGCCGCCACCGGCAGTGACGGGCTCGGCTGGGAGGCCGGCGGCGCCGCCGCGGCCCTCGCCGCGGGCGCGGCGATGGTCGTGGCCGCCCGCCGCCGCTCCACCGAGAGCTGACACCCCCTCGCGTCCCCGGCCGCCGCACACCCCCGGCGGCCGGGGACGCGCCGCGTCCCGGGCGGCCCGTCGCCGTCCGCCGCGTCGCCCGCCCCCGGCCGGTGGCTCAGCAGCCGTCCCCGCCGTCCCCGCCGTCCGCCCCGCCGTTTCCCACCCGGCGGGGCCGCTGGCGCTGGTAGCTGCGCACCGCCTTCCCGGCGCCGAGGGTGAGGGCCGCGACCACCCGGGTCCAGCGCGGCCCGCCGCGGTCGGCCCACACCACGCAGCCGCACCCCGCGACGACCAGGACCAGCACTCCCACCAGAACCGCACCGACCATCACGACCACCCGCCTTTCGCCCGACGTCCTGTTACGTCTGACGTCCGGATCGTCCCACCCGGTTCGGCCGTGCGGGCGGAGGCTGTGCCAGGATGCGGTAGCCGAACGGCCCAGGTCACCGCACCGGGCCGCACGGGCCCCACCCGCCAGCCGTACCCGAGGAGTCACCCGTGGCCACTGCCCGGTTCGCCACCCTGCACACCACGGCGGGCCCGATCCGCCTGGAGCTGTTCCCGTTCCACGCGCCGAAGACGGTCCGCAACTTCGCCGAACTCGCCGAGGGCACCCGGGAGTACACCGACCCGCGCACCGGCGAGCCGGGCCAGGGCCCGTACTACGACGGCACGCTCTTCCACCGGGTGATCGCGGGCTTCATGATCCAGGGCGGCGACCCGACCGGCACCGGCGCCGGCGGCCCGGGCTACTCCTTCGCGGACGAGTTCCACCCGGAGCTGTTCTTCACCAAGCCGTACCTGCTCGCGATGGCCAACGCCGGCCCGGGCACCAACGGCTCGCAGTTCTTCATCACGGTGGGCACCCCCGCCCACCTCAACCGCAAGCACACCATCTTCGGCCAGGTCGCCGACGCCGCCTCCAAGGCCGTGGTCGACGCCATCGCCACCACCCCCACCGACAACGAGCGCCCGGTCGAGGACGTGGTGATCACCTCCGTCGAGATCGAGCACGCCTGACCCGGTGACCGCCGAGCAGCAGGCTTTCCCGCCCCGCCCGGTCCGCGGCGTACGGGCCCGCTACGTCCACCAGACGAGCTGCCCGGGCGACGTCGCGATCGTCACCGTGGACTTCGAGCCCTGGGAGGAGGGCCTGCGCGTCGAGTCCGCCCCGGACGCCACCGTCCGGGGCGATCCGGAGCCCGGGGACCTGGAGCGCTTCCACGCCGCCCTGGCCGAGGGCGTGCGCGCGGAACTGTCCGAGCAACTGCCCGGCACCCCGGTGGCGTTGGCGCTGGTGGTGCACCACACCGTGGTGCACCTGGCCGACTCGCGCGAGTACTCCTTCCGCACCGCCGGGCGCCTGGCGGTGCGCGAGGCGTTGGACCGCCTGAGCGGCGGCCAGGAGATCTGACGGCAGATCAGAGTCGTTGCGCCGGGGGACTGTTCGCCAGGCAGGGCCGTCGACCCCAGGGTCGGCCGCCCCTGGGGCGGCAGCTTTTCGGGGGGATCAGGACCCCGGGGGCACGGTGCTCCACTCCTGGGAGCGCGCCCCGTCGTACGTGCGCAGGGCGACGGCGCTGCCGAGCCTCGTGCCGCCGGTGAGGGCGAGGTCGGGGTGGGTGGCGGGGGAGATCCTGACCTTGCCCTGTCCCACGTTGCGTACGGTCCACTGCTGGTTCATGTCGTTCTGGTCGCAGGGCCGGAGCGTGACGGAGCCGCGGGAGCCGCTCGGCGCGGTCAGGCAGGTGCCCGTCGCCTTGTTCTTGATGAGCTGTTTCCCGGCGATGGTGCTCAGGTTCCACTGCTGGCGGTCGTTGTTGCGCTCGGGAGTGGCCACGATGACCCGGCCGCCGCGCCCGGCCTCCAGGTTCCTGGCCGAGGTGTCGCCCCGCGGCCAGACCCGGAGCTGGTTCCAGTTCTCGGTCTGCTTGGACGGTTGCGTCGTCTGCTGCGGGGCCTGGGAGCCGGCCGTTCCGGTGGCTGCCGCCGCCAGGCCGGGCGTGCCGCCCAGCAGCACGGCGGTGATGGCCGCGGTCGCGATGCGCTTCGCGGGAGACATGGTTGTCACTCTCATGTGTTTTCCCTTGTGGGGTGTCCGAGAGGCGTGCGGGTTCCTCGGCGGATGGCGCCGGAAGCACCGCGGGTTCACGGGGCCGTGGGGCGCGCCGGGGGGTGCATGCGAGGGGGTGGATCACTCGCCGCCCCGGTCGCCGGGGCCCGGTGGGCACGGAGGTGCTTCGCACCCACCCGACCAGGCTAGCCAGAGGTCGGTCCGTCCGCAGCTCCGAGGGAACAGGCAGGTCACGGGCGTGCCGCGGGCGTCGGCGGGCCTGCCGGGGGCGGGGCCGCCCGGGAGGGCCACTACTTCACGGACCGCATGGACCACTGCTGGTTGTCCTGCGCCGCGTAGGTCCGCAGGAGGGCTGCGTTGCTGCCGGCCTGGGTGCCCCCGGTGAGGGCGAGGCGGGGGTGGGCCTTCGGTGAGATCGCCACCTGGCCGGCCGTCACGTAGTGCACGTCCCACCGCTGGTTCGGGTTGTTCTTGTCGCAGGCCTGGACGGTGACGGCGTCCAGGGTGTCGTTCGGCGCGGTCAGGCAGGTGCCCGTCGCCCTGTTCTCGATGAGCGGCAGCCCGCCGATGTTGCTCAGGTTCCACTGCTGGCGTGCGCTCTCGGGGTCGACGACGGCCACGACGGCCCTGCCGGCGCTGTCGACGTCCAGGTTCCTGGGCGGGAGGTTGGGCGGGTAGATCTTGAACTGGTGCCATTCGCCGGTCGGCTGGGAGGGGAGTGCGGTCTGCGGAGTGGCGGCCGTGGCCAGGCCGGGGGTGGCGCCCAGCAGGACGGCGGCGACGGCCGCGGTCGCGATGCGCTTGGCAGGAGACATGGTTGTCACTCTCATGCGGGTTGTCCCTTGTGAGGTGGTCCGAGAGGTGCGCGGGCACTTCCGCGGATGACGCCGGAAGCCCTGGGGGTCCCTGTGGGTCGCACCGGCCGCCGGGCCTCCGGGGGCCGGTGGGCACGGCGATGCTTCGCACCCACCCGACGACCAGGCTAGCCAGAGGTCCGTCCGCCCGCAGCTTCGGGTGAATGCGCAGGTCACAGCCGTGCGGGCGGGGTGAGCCGGGGCACTGTACGGCGGGTTGCGCGGCGGCGCACGTCCGGACGGCCCTGCCGCCCGGCCGGAAACGCGGGGCCGCCGCCCGGCGCGGTGCGCGGGCGGCGGCCGTGGAGCGGGCGCGGTGTCAGGAGCAGCTGCTGAACGTCGCGCTGGTGTTGGCGATGTAGAGGGTGGCGCCGGCGGTGGGGTCGGAGCTGAGCGGGACGGTGACGGTGTCCTCGGCGGTCCACGGGATGCCGTGGGCGTCGAAGGTCCAGGTGCCGGTGACCTTGCGGGCGATCTTGGCGAGCGTCACCCAGCCGTACTCCTGGGTCGGGACGGTGACGGTCACGCTGTTGTTGACGCTCCGCGACCCGTGCCATTCGTTGCTGTACTTCAGCGAGGAGCTGATCGTCCCGGTCAGGACGTTGCCGGGGGCGCCGGCGGACATCTGGGTGCCCATGTCGGCGCCGATGGTGTTGGACCAGCCGCTGTCGTCGGTGACCGCGAAGGACTGCTGGACGGCGCTGCTGGTGTTGTTGAACCAGACCGCGGAGGCGCAGGTGCGCGGCAGCGGCGCGGCCGGGGCCTCGCTCTTCGTGGCCCAGGAGCAGCTGGAGGGGTCCTTCTGGCACTGCTTGGCGCCGTGGTCGACGGCCAGGTTGCGGGCGGCCTGGGCGAAGCCCGTGGACCACTGCTGGTTGACGGTGCCGTTGCAGCTGTACTGGTCGGTCCAGGCGTCGTCGTAGTTGCCGCCGAGCAGCAGGTCCAGGCAGGTGTTGTCACCGGCGTGGCGGATCATGAACGAGTCCGCCCCGCCGGCCGCCGCGGGCTGGAAGTACCAGCGCTGGCTGGCCTGCCCGGCGCAGCTCTGCTGGCGCAGCGCCGGGGTGAAGAAGGCCAGGTCGATGCACTTGCCGGTGTCGTTGTTGACGATGGTGAAGGAGGAGTCGGACGGGTCGACGTTCAGCCGCCAGGACTGGTGGTAGCCGGGGGCGGAGTTGGTGACGATGTAGGCGCCGTCGCCCATGTTGCCGTTCTGGACGTCGAGTTGGCGCCCGTTGCTGAGCGACTTGATGGTCAGGCACTGCTGCGGCGAGGCGCAGGCGGCGAGCGGGGCCGGCGCGGCCTCCGGGGTGGCCGCGGCGGCGCGGGCGGGCGCGGCGGTCAGGCCCAGGGCGGCGCAACAGGTCACCAGGAGGGCCGCGAACAGGCGCAGCCAGGGCGCCGTACGGCCGAAGGTCGTGGTGGGCAAGGGTTTTCCTTTCGTCGGGGAGAGGGGGAGGGGAGCAGGAGGGAGGGGAGGGGCTCAGGGCGCGGCGGCGAAGGCCGTCTCCAGGCGCGGGACGTAGTCCGCGAGGTCCTGCGCCCAGCAGCCCGGGGTGTGGCCGCCGTGGCAGTCGGCGCCCCAGCCGGTGCCGTCGCCGTAGCCGACGTAGCGGTACGGCAGGCCGAGCGCGTCCAGGCGCTGCTTGAGGCGCTTGGCGGTGCCCTCGGCCCAGAACTCCATGTCGGCGGGGTTGTTGTTGCCGTTGCCGGTGTAGACGGTGATGCCGGTGTGCTCCAGCAGGGCCGCGCGCGAGACGGGGTCGGCGGCGTTCCAGCGCCAGTCGGCGTTGAACACCGGGTACGGGGTGCCGAAGATGGCGTCGCTGGAGACGGTGGGGCCGAAGTCCAGGCCGCAGGGGTGGCCGTCGCTGGGGCCGCAGAGCACGGTGCCGGCGTTGGTGAGGGTGGCGACCACGGCGCCGCGGATGATCATCTCGTCGGTGGAGAGGTCGTTGGCGCCGGACATGGTGAGGACCTGGCCGAACAGGTCGGGGCGGTCCTGGGCGTAGTGCAGGGCGCCGAAGCCGCCCATGGACAGCCCGCCGACGGCCCGGTGGGCGCGGTCGGTGCGGGTGCGCAGGTTGGCGTCGACGAACGGCAGGACCTGGGTGAGGTGGAAGGTCTCCCAGTTCTGGGCGCCGGCGGCGGTGTTCTGGTCGAGCCAGTCGGTGTACCAGCCGCGCAGGCCGCCGTCCGGGATGACGGTGATCATCGACTGGGCGGCGGTCAGCGCGGGGTAGGCCAGGGCCGGGTCGCTCGGGTTGTCCGAGGCGCCGTGCAGGAAGTACAGCACCGGGTAGCGCTTGTCCGGCCGCTGCGCGTAGTCGGCGGGCAGCAGGATGCGGATGGTGTGCGGCCCGGCGACCTTCGCCGTGGTGACGGTGATGACGAAGTTGGTGGCGGTGCCGGTGGCGGCGCCGACCTGGGTCAGCCCGAAGCCGTCGGTCAGCGGCGGCGGTGCGTCGGCCCCGTCCCGTACGGCGGCCTCGGCGCGTACGGCGGCCTCGGCGCGTACGGCGGCCTCGGCGCGTACGGCGGGCGCCGCTGTGGCGGAGGCCGCGGGCGTCGCGGCGAGCGGGAGCAGGCAGGCGGCCAGGGCGGCGAGTGCCGCGCGGGCGCGCCGGAGCCGGGCAGGGGGCATGGGCGTCCTCGACCTTCAGCGACCTTTGGCAATCTTCGGCAATCTGACTGATCGCCGACAACTCTTGTCAGTGGGCCCGCCCCGACGCCAGGGTCCCCGGCGGCGCACCTGGGCCACTGGCGCATGTGCGCCGCAGGCGCGGGTAGGCTCCCCCAAGCCTGCCCTGGACATGACATGGTGGCGGGACACGATGACTGGGGGGCGTCGTGCACGACGTGCTGGAACCGGACTCCGAACGCGGCCGCGTCTACCACGGCCTGGTCGGCCGGCCACGGGCCCGCGTGCCCGAACTCGCCCGCGAGAGCGGCCTGGACGAGGACGCCGTCCTGGCCGTCCTGCGCGACCTCGCCGACGAGGGCGTCGCGGTGGCCTTCGACACCACCGACAGCGCCGACGACCGCGACCACGCCTGGGAGGCGCTGCCACCCGCCCGGGTCGTCGAAGCGGTGCTGCAGCACGACGCGCTGCGCCAGGCCACCGCCCGCCGGGCCGGCGCCGAACTGGAACGGCTCTACCGCTTCGCCCGCCGCGACACCGGCAGCTACGGCGCCCTGGAGGTGGTCGAGGACCCCGCCGAGGTGCTGGCCGCCAGCCGCCGCCTCCAGCTCGCGGCCCGCCACCAGCTACGGGTCATCGACGTGCCGCCCTACTCCGGCAGCCCCGCCCACTACCTCGACCAGGAGGTGCTGCAACGCCGCCGGATGGCCGCGGGCGTCAACTACCGCGTGATCTACCAGGGCTGCGCGTTCCAGGACCCGGTGGTCGGGCCCAACATGGCGCGGATGATCGAGGCGGGGGAGCAGGCCCGCACCCTGGACGAGCCGCCGCTCAAACTCGCCATCGGCGACGACGACCTGGCCATCGTCACCCTGCCCGCCGACGACCGGCCGGGGGTGGTGTCGCTGCTGATCCGGCCCTCCGGACTGCTGAACGCGCTGACGGCGGTGTTCGAGACGCTGTGGCGCCTGGCCGTGCCCGCGTCGATGGCCGAGGTCGACCTGCGGATCGACGAACGCGACCGGCGGATCCTCACGCTGATGGCGGGAGGTGCGACGGACGATGCCATCGCCCGCCGGCTGGGGCTGGGGCGGCGCACCGTGGTGCGCCGGGTCTCCACCCTGCTGGCGCACCTGGGCGCCACCACCCGGTTTCAGGCGGGGGTGCAGGCGGCCCGGCGGGGGTGGCTCTGAGCGGGGGGCGAAGTGCTGCTCGGCGCGGTTCGGCGCGAGAAGTCGGACCGGCCGACTTCTCGCGTGGGGGCGGGTGGTGCGGCGGGGGTGGCTCTGGCCGGGGGTGCCGGCTCCGGGTGCGGTGTCTCGGTGCGGTTCGGCGCGAGAAGTCGGACCGGCCGACTTCTCACGTGGGGGAGTGGCTGCGGCCGCCGTCGGATCGGAGCGGCCCGGCGATGCGGCGGCGTCCGGGCCGGACGGCTACCGGGCCGTGTCCGCCCAGCTGATGCGGATCTCGCGGTCGCCGAGGGGGAGGGCGAGGACGGGGGCGTCGGCGAGGTCGCGGACGATGTCGCGCCGGGCGCAGGGGCCGGTGAGGCGGCGCTCCAGGACGTAGTGCTGGAAGCGGGACATCGGCAGGTGGCAGACCGAGGCCCAGATCCGTTCGAGGGCGTCGGCGTTGAGGGTGTGGACGGCGGGCGGGCGGTGGCCCGGGACTTCCACGCGGATGTCGTGATCGGCCCTCACACGGCCACCTCGCACCAGACGATCTTGCCGATCGGCTGGCGCGGGGAGCAACCCGTGCTCTTGGCCAGGGACTTGACGAGGTGCAGGCCGCGCCCGGCCTCGCCGTCGAGGGTGAGGGCGCGCAGGACGGGCTCGCGGTCCTGCCGGGCGTCGTGCACCTCGATGCGGAGGAACGTGGGGTCGAGATCGAGGGAGAGGTAGATGCGGTGACCCGGCGGCGTGCCGTGCAGGAGGGCGTTGGTGACGAGCTCCGAGACGATCAGGAGCCCGGAGTCGAGGTAGGGCTCCCCGTGAGGGGTGGAGGAGAGGATCGAGGCGAGGAAGCGGCGCCCCTCGGAGGGGGCGCGGCGGCTGCGCGGCAGCCAGGTGGTGGAGGGGCAGGAGGACATAACGAAGTCCCCTTCCAGGAGCGAAGTTTGAAGCCATGTGGGTCGGGCGGAGGTATGAGGATGCCCGACGGAACGTCACTCAGGGGCTCTGAGTGGCTACGCGCCGTAGCATGCTCTGCAATGGCGTCATTATGCAAGCGCACCATCGCGCAATTGCGCGGACTCGCAAGATTCCTGTGATCCCGAGGGAGGTGGCAGACTGTGACCCGACGTCAACCAAGAGGGAGCGACGAGCGTGGACAGTCCAACCGTGCTACGCCGTAGGCTCGGCTCCGAGCTGCGACGATTGCGCGAACGGACCGGGCGTCAAGCCAAGTTCGTTGCGGACGAGCTCGGCTTCAGCGCAACCAAGGTGTCGCGGATCGAGTCGGGTCAGACGACTCTGAAGGAATCCGACGTTCGCGCGATGCTCGAACTGTATGGCGTCAGCGACGAGGCCGAGTTGCGGCAGTTCATCTCGCTGACTCGCCGAAGCACACAGCGCGGCTGGTGGCACGACTATGCGGACACGCTGCCGGACTGGTTCCAGACGTACGTAGGCCTGGAGGCCGACGCCGCGCGGATTCGCTCCTACGAGTCCGAGTTGATTCCTGGGCTGTTCCAGACCGCCGGCTACGCGCGCGAGGTATTTCGGACCTTCCGGTCGGAGCAGAACAGTGACCAAGCTATCGAACGACGGGTGAAGCTCAGGTTGCAACGCCAAGAGCTGATTCGGAATCCAGAACCACTCGCCGTACATGCTGTGCTCTCCGAAGCTGTCCTCCGGCGCGCGGTCGGTGGCTCTCAAGTCATGACGGAGCAGGTCGGCCACCTGGTCGAGACTGCACAACTGCCCAATATCACCGTTCAGGTGATTCCGTTCAGCGTGGGTGCTCACGCGGCGATGGGAACGAATTTCCGCATACTCTCCTTCGCGGAGGTGCCTGGCGAGGTTGTCTTCTGTGAGTCAGTCACCAGCAGCCTCTACATCGAGAAGGAGGCAGACATCATTCGGCACGAGACTGTCTTCAACCAACTAACGTCGTTGGCGATGACTCCGGAGGATTCCGTCTCCTGGATGCAGAAGCTGGTGACAGAAGGGTACGGAGCATGAACTGGCGTAAGAGCAGCTACAGCAACGCCTCTGGTGGCGACTGCGTCGAGGTGGCCGACGGCATCACCGGCATGGTTCCGGTCCGGGACAGTAAGGACCCTGATGGTCCGGCTCTCGCCTTCACCGCCGAGGCGTGGCGGTCCTTCGTTGCGGGTATCCAGGCCCACGACTTCCCGGCCTGATCCTGAAGCGCTTTTTGCCGGGCGGCCTCGCGGAGCACGCGAGGCCGCCCGGTCTGCTTGCTCAAGCCATTTTTCCTTGGGAACGTCGCAGAGGAGTACGGCACATGAGAGATCGCCCCCGTGATGCTGTCTGGCGAAAGAGCACCTACAGCAACGGCCAAGGCCACTGCGTCGAGGTGGCCGATGGCGTCACGGGCATGGTTCGGGTTCGGGACAGCAAGGATCCTCACGGTCCGGCTCTCGCCTTCACCGTCGAGGCGTGGCGGTCCTTCGTCATCGGCATCAGGGCGGGCGACGTTCCGGACCGTTTCTGAAGAGCTCTCGGGTGGCCCCGCCGAGTGCGCGGGGCCACCCGGTGCTGTGCTGCGGTTCGCAACCTCGGTGATGCCGTGGGCCTGTCGTCGCTCCCGCCGCCCTCACTGCCCCCTTGTGCGCAGGAAGTCGGACCCGCCGACTTCCTGCGCGACGTCGAGACCGGCGAAGGAACAGGTGGGGCACGGCCCAGGACTATCGAACGAGGCCCTGCGATCTCCGGATCGTCCTGACACCAGCCCCCGCGGGAGCCGCCCGGCCGCAGGCGTCTCAGTGGGCGAGGCGGGCGAGCGATTCGTTCAAGACTCCGCCCCAACCACCCGCCCACACTGACCCCATGACACCGACCGACACCTTCACCCCCGCGGCCGGACGCTTCGCCCTCGGCCTCTACGACCCCATCGTCTCGCTCACCCGCGAACGCCTGTGGCGCAGCCTGCTGGCCATGCACGCCGCCCCCCGCCCCGGTGACGTCATCGTCGACGTCGGCTGCGGCACCGGCTCCTTCGCCGTCCTCCTCCACCGCGCCGAACCGCAGGCCACCGTCATCGGCGTCGACCCCGACCCCGCCGTGCTGCGCCTGGCCCGCCGCAAGGCCGCCGCGGCCGGCGCCACCCCCGACTTCCGCACCGGCATGGGCGACGCGGTGGCCGAGGTCGTCGGCGACGAAGCGGCCGACACCGTCGTCTCCAGCCTCGTCCTCCACCAGTGCCCCGTCCCGATGAAGCGGGCGATCCTCGCCGCCATGCACCGCACCCTGCGCCCCGGCGGCAAACTGGTGATCGCCGACTACGGGCGGCAGCGCACCCCGGCCATGCGCCTGGCCTTCCGGATCGTCCAGTTCGCCGACGGGAAGCAGGACACCCAGCCCAACGCCGACGGCATCCTGCCCCGCCTCATCGCCGAGGCGGGCTTCGAGGGCGTGCGCGAGACGGACACCGTCGCGACGGTGACCGGCTCGATGTCCCTCTACACCGCGCGCCGCCCCGGCTGAGCGGCCGCACCCCCGGCCGCATCCCCGGCCCCGCCCTCCGCCGCGCGCAGCGCGGGCAGCACCTGCGAGGGCGTCAGCCCGGTCAACTCCCGCATCCACCGGGAGAAGTGGGCCTGGTCGGCGAACCCGCCCGCGAACGCCGCCTGCGCCGGCGAGCACCCCTCGCCGAGCGCCAGCGCCGCCCGGGACAGCCGCTGCCAACTGCGCCAGCGCGCCAGGGGCACCCCCAACTGCCGCCGCGCCAGGGCCCGCAGGCGCTGCGGGGACAGCCCGACGCGCGCGGCGAGACCCTCCAGCGGCTCCCGGCCGTCGGCCAGCGCCGCCACGGCCGCGCGCAGCCGCGGGTCCAGGCCGGTGGCGGGCAGCCCGCCGTCCGGCCGTACCTCCCGCTCGGTCAGGCCGTGCCACTGCGGGGCGACGGTGACCCCGTCGCCGCAGTCCGCGCGCAGCCGGTCGGCGAAGGCGCAGTGCGGGTCGACGTAGAAGGTCAGCACCTCCCGGGTCGGGGCCATCCGGTGGCGCACCATCGGCGGCACCACGAGCGCGGGACCGCGGTGGCGCCGCCCGGTGTCGTCCTCGATGGCCACCGTGCGGGTGGCGCCCGCGACGGCGATCTGGAAGGTGGTGTGCCGGTGGAAGGCGCTGTCGGCCAGCGGCCCCTGGTACAGCGCGTACCCGGGGCCGACGGCGAACCGCGGGCCGGTCCCGCCGCCGCTGCTCACCGGTCCGCCTCCCGGACCTGAGCGGCCAGGCGGACGGCGGCGTACGGTACGGCGGCCAGGCCGAGCAGGGCCAGCACGATCCAGAACGGGACCGCCGCCGGGCTCGGGCGGCCGGTGACCATCCGCCCGCCGTCCTCCAGCCCCACCCGGACCTCATGGCCGTCCGGGTAGGGCTCGTCGACCGGGCGCTCCTCGCTGAACTCCTGTCCGTCCACGCTCCAACGGTAGGTGCAGCCGTACGTCTTCGAGCCCAGACCGCCGCCCTCCACCGGCCGCTGGCCGGTCGCCCGGCAGTGCGTCACCACCGCCGCGACGCTGCGTGGCTCGTGCGCCCGCACCTGGACGGTGTGGACGGCCTGGGCCGTCGCGAACGCCGTCCCCCAGGCGGCCGCGAGCAGCACCACCGCCCACGCGCGGACCGCCGCGTCCCCGCCGCCTCCCGTGCGACGGCCCGCCCGCCGGTCCGGCCGTTGATCCGCACCTCGGCCCGGCCGGACCGAGGCGGCCGTGCCCACCGCCAGTGCGGCGGCGCACAGCCACAGCGGCCCCGCGCCCACCGGCCGGTCCAGCGACCACGCCCACACCACCGGTGCTCCGGCGGCGGCCGGCGCCGCGAGCGCCACCACGGCCGGCCACGCCCGCCGGCGGCCGGCTTCCCCCCTCGTCACGGCACGTCCCCCCTTTTTTCCCGTCCTTCTCCCCGTCCTTGCCCGTTCTTGACGCCGTCCCGACCCCGCGGGCGCGCCTTCGTGCCGAGCGGTGACGGGACCGCGACATCGTCACGGGCCGCCGGGGCCGGGAGGAGGCCATGTTCGAATCGATGTGTCGACACAGTGTCATCACCGCAGGACAGCGCCCATTGCGGTTCGATCACGGTGTGTCCGATTCGTCGAACATTGGGGGAAAGTGTGACGGTTAACTGTTTTGGCAGCGGTGTCGGCGGCCTCTCATAATTCCTGCCGACACGCGTGACGGAATTCCCGGAGAACCCGCTGGGGCAGTGGCGCCCGCAAGGGGCCCGCGCGTGGGATTCCGCATTCTTCCTGGGGGGATTTCCTTGCCCGAGCCTGAGCCCGAGAACGAGGGCGCCGCCGCCGCACCTCCGGCACCGGCCGAGCCGGCCGCTGCGCCCGCACCGGAGCCGGCAACGCAGCCGGCCCCGCGCCGGCTGCCGCGCGCCGTCGGCGTCGCGCTGGCCACCGCCGGCCTGCTCGCCGTCACCGCGGCCAGCGCCGCGGTGACCGTCGCCGTCGGCAAGCCCGCCGCCCGCTCGGCCGCGGCCGCCCCCGCCCCGTCGCGGGTGGCCGCGAGCGCGAGCGCCAGTGCCACCGCGAGCGCCACCGCGTCCGCGACGCCCTCGGCCGCGCCCGTCCCGGCGCCCACCGCCGCCCCGGCCGAACCCGCCCCCGCCAGCACCGTCAAGGGCACGGTCAAGAACGGCCAGCACGAGGGCGACCTGCGCTACTTCCTGCTCCCCCTCCCGGCCGGCGGCGAGTCCTACGGTCCCGCGGACGGGATGACCATGACCAACGACGACGTCGCCGCGCTCTTCGGCAAGCAGGACGGCATCATGGACATCCTCGGCTCGTACGGCTACAGGAGCGGCGCGACCCGGACGTACCGGACCGCCGACGGCAAGGCCGAAGTCACCGTCACCCTGCTGAAGTTCGGCTCCACCGCGGCGGCACGCGACTTCGTCAAGGGCTACGAGGTCAAGTCGCTGAGCCCGTTCGACATCGACGGCGACCCGGGCGGCCACGGCTACCTGCAGGCCCCCAAGCAGCAGGCCTACACCGGATCGATGAGCGGCATCTCCAGCCAGGGCGACGTGCAGTACACGGTCGACGTCGACGTGAAGGGGACGCCCGACAAGGCGCTGCTGAACGAGCTGATGAAGCGCCAGCGCGAGTGGCTCACCGCCGGCGGCTGAGCCCGGCTCCGACGGACCGCCCGCCCGATTCCGCCCCTTCCACTTCCCCCTTCTCTGGAGCCACTTCCGTGACCACCGAACCCGCGGAGCCGGCGCCCGCCGTGCCCGCCGCGTCCGCGGCCGCTGTCCCGCCGGCGCCCGTCGCCCCGCCCGCCATGCCGCCCGTCGCCCCGCCCGTCGCGCCGGAGCACGGCGAACCCGCCGTCCCCGCCGAGCCGTTCGCGGCCGAGCCCGCCCCCGCCCCGCGCGCCCCGCGCCGCCCCCGCCCCGTGCTGCTGGGCGCCTGCGCCCTGGTGCTGGGCACCCTGGCCGGCGGCGGCATCGGCTACGCCGTGCAGGCCCAGCGCCCGCCCACGCCGCTGCCGCCGCTCCAGGTCGCCCACCCGTCCTACCCGGCCGGCACGGTCGACCCGGCCGCCCTCGCCGCCGAACAGCCCAAGCCGCTGGCCATCGACGGCGACCTGACCAAGCTGCTGATCACCGCCCCCGAGGGCAGCGCCCCCTGGGCGGACTTCGCGGACAAGCCGAGCTGGGTCTCGATCGGCGAACTCGCCGAGGAGAACGGCGACGAGGTCGCCACCTTCAAGGACCTCGCCTCCAACGGCTTCCGCCGCGCGGCCGAGGTGGCCTGGAAGAAGGACGACGTCCGCTACCGCATCACGCTGACCCAGTACACCGCGGACCACGCGGACCAGGTGCGCTCCGTCACCTGGCCGGCGTTCGCCGACGGTGCTCCCGGCGGCTACAAGGTGGACGCCGCGCCGCACCACTGGGCCGACAGCAACGAGCAGTACTACCTCGGCGAGGCCGTCGCCAAGCGCGGCCCGCTGGAGATGAAGGTCGAGGTCTTCGGCCCCCAGCCGGTGAACCCCGACACCCTCAAGGACCTCGCCAAGCGGCAGTGGGAGCGGCTGGTTTGACGTCCTCCTCGCGCTGAAGCACGGGGATTCCGGCCGCGCCCGCGGCGCGGGGCTTGCGCCCGGTGCCGCCGACGCTCCGGTGGGTTCCTGTTTCCACGGGCCGTGCCCGGCGTGGGATTGCCACGCCGGGGCTTACTGGCCCTCCGCAGGCGTTCAGCCTGTCCGCCCGCCCGGCGGCCAGGATGTTTCGAGCAGCATTGAGGTCACGATCGTGAGAGGTGCCGCACGCGCCACACGTCCACAGGCGGACGTCCAGCGGCTTGGGCCCGTCCAAGGTTCCGCACGTGGAGCACACCTGCGACGTGGGTTCGTACCGGCCGATCACGCCGAGGTGTCGTCCGTACCGCGTGGCCTTCTCCTCAAGGAGACGCCGAAAGGTCGACCATCCCGCGTCGTGGACGGACTTGCCCAGGCGGGTGCGGGCAAGGCCGTGCACATTCAGGTCTTCCAGGTACACCGCTTGGGTTTCGCGGATGATCCCGGTCGTCTGCTTGTGCAACCAGTCCATGCGGGTGTCGGCCACCTTGGCGTGAGCTCTGGCGACCTTGCGCCGAGCATTCGCCCGGTTCTTCGATCCCTTGGCCTTGCGGGACAGAGCCTTCTGGGCGGCCTTCAACCGGCGCTCCGCTTTTCGCAGAAAGCGCGGGTTGTCGATCACTGTGCCGTCCGAGAGAACGGCATATGTGGTCAAACCGAGGTCGACTCCGATCTCGGTGTCCAATGCGGGAAGATGCTGGGGTTCGACGTCCACGACGAAGCTGGCGCGGTAGCGGCCGGAGGGATCGAGAACCACCGTCACGGACGAGGGGCCGGAAGGCAGAGGCCGGGACCACTTGACCCGGACGTCACCGATCTTGGCAAGATGCAGCTTGCCGTTGGACCGCAGGCGGAACCCGTTCCGGGACAACCGCAGCGACTGCCGGTTGTCCTTGCGGGACTTGAACACGGGCAGGCCCACCGGGCGAGCGGCCCGCTTGCCGGTCTTCGAGTCGAAGTAGTTCCGGTAGGCGGTGTCCAGGTCGCGAAGGGGCGACTGCAAGGCGTCCACCGACACCGACCCGAGCCACGACCTGGCAACGGTCTTCTTCGCGTCGGTGATCACAGCTTTGGCCAATGTGCCGGTCGGGATATTCGACCGGTCCGCTTTCCACGCCTGCTTCCGCAGGGCGAGCGCATCGTTGTAGACCACCCGCACGCACCCGAACGTACGGGCCAGTACCTGACACTGACGTTCCGTCGGATAGATGCGATAGGAGTACCTGAGATACACGGGATCAGCCTGCCAGCAGGCACTGACAATCACCTGTGGCCACCTGTACGGCGGTCCGTTCCAACGGCGAAACGCCGTTCCCTGACCTGCCCCGCAGGCAGCCCGTTTCCTCCCCCGGCCCAAGCCGGGGGTATCCACGGAGGTCCCCGATGAACGACGACACCGTGACCACCGCTGCCGCCCCCGGCACCCCCGAGCCGGTGCCCGCCGCACCCGCCGCGCCCGGCGTTCCGGCCGGTCCGAGTCCCGCCTCCCGCCGCCTGCTGCGCGCGGGCGCCGCGACCGCCGCGGCCGCGCTGGTCGGTGTGGTCATCGGCGTCGGCATCATCAAGACCCGGTACGACGACCCCGCGCCGGTCACCGTCGCCGCCCCGTCCACCGGTCCCACGCCCACCGCGACCGCCACGCCGTACGGCGCCAAGTCCAACGGCAGCCACTTCGGCTCGCTGCGCGACCTGCTGCTGCCCGTCCCGGCCGGCTACCAGCCCGGCCCGGACGACGGCGGCTACGGCAACGACACCGAGCTGGGCGGCGAGCAGCTGGCCGCCGAGCTGGACGCCGACCTCCAGCAGCTCCCCAAGGAGAAGCGCGACAAGATGCGCGCCTACTGGGAGAGCATGCACGTCAAGGCCACCGGCGTGCGCACCTACCGCGCCGACGGGGACGACCTGGTGATCGGCCTGAAGCTGCGCCAGTTCAACCAGCAGGAAGTGCAGCGGATCAACGAGTACACCGCGGTCTTCACCGGCGACACCGGCCTGTTCCGGATCGGCCCGGCGATCCCCGGCCACCCCGAGGCGCACTGCTACCTGATGCCGGCGCCGCCGTCCGCGCCGATCGACTACCTGGAGTGCTCGGCCGCCGAGGGCGACCTCCTGGTGATCATGAGCGCCGAGGGCGTGGCACCGCTGCCCAAGGACAGGATCGTCGCCCTCTTCACCGCCCAGCTCGACCGCCTCGCCCGCCCGGGAGCGTCCGTATGACCGACCACGCCACCCCGCCGCCCGCGCCCGAGAGCGCGCCCGCGCCCGGGAACGTCCCGGCGAACGCGCCCGCGCCCGGGAACGTCCCGGCGCCCGCGCCCGGGAACGCGCCGCAGAACGCGCCCGATCCGCTCCTGGCGGCGCTCGCCGCGCCCGTCGCCGTCCCCGAGGACCCGGCCGTCCTCGCGGAGCGGGAGGCCCGCCGGGCCCTGCGCCGCAAGGCCGCGGTGCGCTGGGGCGGCGCCGCCCTGGTGTTCGTCCTCGCCGGCACCGGCACCGCTCTGGCCGTCACCGCGCCCGAGCGCACCGACCTGCCGGGCCTGGCCACCGCGAGCGACGGCCGCTACACCTTCGCGCCGCTGACCCTGCCGCCGCTGCCCGCCGGCAAGAACGCCCCGGACGACAAGGGCAAGTCCCTGCACCACGCGGACCTGCGCCACCTGCTGCTGCCCGCGCCCGAGGAGGCCGGTGGTTCGCTGACCCCGCCCGTCTTCCCGGCCCCCGGTGCCGGTGCCATCCCCTCGGGGGCGCCCACCGCCTCGGGGTCGCCGACCGCCTCCCCGGCGCCCTCGGCCGCCGCCGGCGCGCCCGCCGCCGGCTCCGGGTTCGGCCAGTGGGTGCCCTGCGACGCGCTCGCCGAGGACCAGCAGGACCCGGTCAAGGTGCGCGTCCTGCTGCTGGAGGACGCCTGCCGCGCGGCCACCGTCCGGGAGTGGACGGCCTCCGACGGCACCCGCACCCAGATCCGGCTGCTGCGCTTCGGCTCCGTCCGGGAGTCCTGGGAGGCCTTCGCCGACCTGCGCTCCAAGGGTCGCCCCAAGGCCGCCGCCGACACCAGGAGCACCCCCCACGACGACTGGGACACCCTCGACGGCATGAGCCTGACCACCGTGGAGTCCACCGCGGCCGGCTCCAAGGGCGCCCCCACCGCCCGCGTCGCCTACCTCTCCGCCGCCGACGTCCTCGCCGTCGTCACCATGACCAACCCCGCCGGCGTGCCCACCGCGCCGTTCCGGCAGGTCGTCACCCTCCAGGCGGATCTGCTGTCCTGACCTCGCCTCAGCGGCCGGGCCGGTTCCCCCCGGGGGGCCGGCCCGGCCGTCTTCCCCGCGCGCCTTCTGGGACAGGATCGGGATATTTCCCGCACCGGCCCGTGAACGACCCCCGCGTACGGTGATCACGCATCGGAGAACGCACCGCCGAAAATCGACAGCAGGAGAACCCATGCGCACGCGCCGCCTCGTCCTCACCGCCGCCGCCGTCGCGGCGATCGCCGCCACCGCCACGGCCTGCGGACCGGACAACAGCGACACGAGCGCCGCTCCCGCCGCCACCGGCCCCGCCGCCACCGGCCCCGCGGCACCCGCCGCCGCGCCCACCACGGCCGCCCCGGCCGGGGCCGCGCCGACGAAGACCACCCCGCCCAAGTCCTCCGCCGCCCCCTCCGCCCCGGCCGCCCCCGGCGCCGACAAGAGCGGGTACGGCCAGGCCTGCGGAGCCAACGACCTGGACTTCACCGCGAAGGCCGAAACCCAGGCCGGCGGCTACATCCTGATCAGCGCCAAGGCCAAGCAGGGCATCACCTGCACGCTCCCCGCCACCCACCCCGTCATCGCGTTCGGCTCCGGCGGCATCGAGGCCGGGCCCTTCGAGCACGGCACCGGAGAGTCGATCACCCTGAGCGGCGCCAAGACCGCCTACGCGGGCATCATGGCCAAGACCACCAAGGGCAACCAGGCCGTCCAGTACACCGACGTCATCATCGGCATCGGCACCCCCGACCCGAACCCGGCGAGCGTCCCCGTCGGCACCACCCCGGTCGACAAGCCGGTCGTCACCAACTGGCACACCCTGCCCAAGGACGCCGTCCCCGCGAGCTGACGCCACGTCACATACACGATGGTGAAAGCCGGATGACGGCGGAATGCCGACGGCCGTCGGTGTGCCGACGGCGCGGCCCGGCACCTTGGAAGAGGACCTGCCCCACCTCTTCCAAGGAGCGCACATGACGATCACCGTCCGGCCGGGAAGCACCGTGATGTTCACCGGCGACTCGATCACCGACGGCCGGCGCCGGGAGAGCGAGGACGGCCTCGGAACCGGCTACCCGCTGCTCGTCGCGGGCGAGTGGGGCCACCGCCACCCGGACCGGCCGGTGACCTGGCTGAACACCGCGAACGCCGGCGACAAGGCGATGGACCTGGAGGCCCGCTGGCGCACGGACGTGCTCGACGCGCGCCCGGACGTGGTGTCGATCCTCGTCGGGGTCAACGACACGGGCTGGCACACCCTCGACCCGGAGGGGTACCCGATCCCCGCGGAGCGCTTCGAGGCGACCTACGACCGCCTGCTCGCGCCCCTCGCCGAGGCGGGCACCCAACTGCTCCTCATCGAGCCGTTCCTCGTGCCGATCCGCGGCGTCGTCGAGGCCGGCGACGCGGTGCTCATCGGCGAGAAGGAACGCGAGCAGTGGCGCGCCGACCTGGACCCGAAGATCCAGGCCGTGCGCAGGCTCGCCCGCCGGTACGGCGCCCAACTGCTCGCCGCGGACGGCAGGTTCGCCGAACTCGGCGCGACGGCCCGACCGGAGCACTGGTCCGCGGACGGCGTCCACCCGACCCCGGCCGGCCACGCCGCACTCGCGGCCGCCTGGCTGCGCCTGGTCGCCTGACCGGGCCGGGAGCACGGTCCCGGCCCGGCCGCCGGGCCCCTGCCGTCACCCCTGCAGCCTCGCCGCCACCGGGCGGTGGTCGCTGGGGGTGGCGGGGAGGGTCCAGGTGTCGGTGGCGGCAAGGCCGCGGGTGAGCACGTGGTCGATGCGGACCAGGGGGAACGCGGCCGGCCAGCTGAAGCCGAAGCCGCTGCGGGCCGGGGTGAGACGGCGGGCCAACGGGGCCAGGGCGCGGTCGTCGGCGGCGGTGTTGAGGTCGCCCAGCAGCACGACCCGGCGCAGCGGTTCGGCGTCCAGGGCCCCGGCGAGGGCGGCGATGTCGCGGTCGCGGTGGGCGGTGGCGAAGCCGGAGAAGGTCGTGCGCACCGAGGCGAGGTGGGCGACGTACACCGCCAACGGCCCGCCCGGGGCGCTGACTTCGGCCCGCAGGGAGCGGTTCCAGCCGGGGTCGATGATCAGCCGCCGGGACTCCGTCACCGGGTAGCGGCTCCACAGGGCGACGGTGCCGGTGCGGGCGTGGTGGGGCAGGGCCCGGTCCAGCACGCTCCGGTAGGCGGGCAGGGCCGCGTCGGTGACCTCCTCCAGCGCGATGAGGTCCGGGTCGGCGGCGAGCAGCGCGCGGGCGGTGCCGGCCGGGTCCCGGTTGGCGGCGTTCACGTTGTGGGTGACCACCGTCAGGCCCGGCCCGCCGGCCCCGCCCGCCGGGGCCCCGCCGGACAGCAGCAGCGGCCCGAACACCACCGCCCACACCGCCACCAGCACCCCGCCCGCGCAGGCCGCCGCCGGTGCCCGGCGCAGCGCCGCGCACAGCAGCGCCGCCACCGCCACCAGGCCGCTCCACGGCACGGCGCTCTCCCACAGACTGCCCAGGCCCACGCCGAGCTCCGGCACCAGCCGGTGGCCGCCCAGGGCGAGCGCGGTGAGCAGCCCGAGCGCGGCGGGCACGCGCCCGCGCCGCCAGCGGGGCACGGCCCGCCACGCGGGCGCGGCTCCCCGCTCCGGTGCGCCCTGCCCCCTCGACACGAGGAGCCGCTTCAGTGCGGCCAACCATCTCGGTGCGGCCGGCCACGTCGGCGCGGCCCGTCGCCGTCGCTCCGGCGGGCCGGGCCGGGCGGGCGCCCCGGTCGGTGCGGGCGTCCCGGGCGGCACGTGCGGCACGGGCGTCCCGGGCGTCTCGGACGGCACGGGCGTCCCGGGCGTCTCGGACGGCACGGAAGACGTCACGGCGCGCCCCCTCACCCTGCGGCGTCCGGCAGCGGAGCCGGGCAGGTCCCGCCCGGCCGGGTGAGCAGTTCGAAGTGCCAGATCTCGTTGTTGTACACCTGGCACAGCCCGTACCGGGCGCCGTACTGGATCAGCCAGTAGTCGGCGCTGGTCGGGCCGACGTCCACCGCCTTGCCGGAGACGTGCGCGGACTTCTCCGGCGTGTTGACGAACTTCCGGGCCTGCTCCACGCTCCCGTACCTGGTCACCGCCCGGTCCAGCAGCCGCTGCTGGTAGGCCTTGCTGCGCCAGCCGGAGGTGACGGTCATCTCGATGCCCTGGGCCCGGGCGTCGCCGGCCGCCCGCTGCAGGGCCTCGCGCAGCGGCCCGTCCAGGTTGCCCACGGCCGGGGAGCCGGTGTCGGAAGGGCTCAGGGTCCTGCCGTCCGGGATCTCCCCGTCCGCCTCGGCCTCCGTCGTGACGGGCTTGGCGGTGACGGTGGCCGCCAGGGTGCGCAGCACCGCCCCGGCGCCCGGCGGGTCGGCGGCGGCGCACGCCCCGGCCAGGGTCAGCACCGCCGTCGCGGCGGCGCCCGCGGCCAGCCGCCGCCGTCCGCCGCGCGCCGCCGTGCCCGTGGCCGTGCCGGTACCCGTCTCCGTCGGGGTGTCCGTCGTGTCCATTCCTGCCTCCCGGTGTTGCTCGTCCGTTGCCGGACCATTGGAGGAGAGCCGGTGTTGCGAGGACGTCTGCGCAGGCCGATACGTTTTCGATAGGTCCCATCGGGTCCAATGGGTACGAACAGCGGAGAGCAGGGAGAACGGCACGTGCGGGTCCTGGTGGTGGAGGACGAGATCTACCTCGCGGAGGCGGTCCAGGCGGGCCTGCGGCTGGAGGCGATCGCCTGCGACATCGTCACCGACGGCGACGTGGCGCTGGAGCGCCTGGCCGTCCACAGCTACGACGTCGTCGTCCTCGACCGCGACATCCCCGGCACCCACGGCGACGACGTCTGCCGCAGCATCGTCCGCAGCGGCCTCGGCTGCCGGGTGCTGATGCTCACCGCCGCCGCCCGCCTGAACGAGAAGGTCGCCGGCTTCGAACTCGGCGCCGACGACTACCTCACCAAGCCCTTCGACCTCGCCGAACTCGTCGTACGGCTGCGCTCGCTGGCCCGCCGCCCCGCCCAGGCCGCCCCGCCCGTCCTGGAGTACGCCGGGCTGCGCCTGGACCCCTTCCGCCGCGAGGTCTACCGGGACGGCCGCTACGTGGGCCTGTCCCGCAAGCAGTTCGCCGTCCTGGAGGTCCTGATGGCGGCGCGCGGCGGCGTCATCAGCGCCGAGGACCTGCTGGAACGCGCCTGGGACGAGAACGCCGACCCCTTCACCAACGCCGTCCGCATCACCATCTCCGGCCTGCGCAAACGCCTCGGCGACCCGTGGGTGATCCAGACCGTGCCGGGCGTGGGCTACCGCCTCACCGACCCCTCCACCGACCCCGGCCAGGAAGGCACCCCGCGGTGAACCCCGACCCCGGCTCCGACTCCTCCGACCCCGGCCGCCGTACGGGCGGACGCCGCACCGGAAACCGCCCGCGCCGCCTGACCGCTCGGATGCGCTTGACCCTTAGCTACACCCTTTTCGCCGTCACCGCCGGCCTCCTCTCCCTCGCCGTGGTCTACGTCGGCATGCGCTACGTCCCCAACTACCCCCTCACCTCCTCCAACCCGCGCTACCGCTCCGACGCCCCCTCCCGCCAGGAGATCCTGGACTCGCTGCTCAGGGCCAGCGGCTACGCCCTGGCCCTGCTGACCGCCGTCGGCCTGATCGGCGGCTGGCTGATCGCCGGCCGGGTGCTGCGCCCGCTGCAGGACATCACCCGCGCCGCCCACCGCGCCGCGAGCGGGGCCCTGGAACACCGCATCGCCCTCACCGGGCCGCGCGACGAGTTCACCGACCTCTCCGACGCCTTCGACGAGATGCTGGCGCGTCTCCAGCGCTCCTTCGAGGCCCAGCAGCGCTTCGCCGCCAACGCCTCCCACGAACTGCGCACCCCGCTGGCGATCACCCGCACCATGCTCCAGGTCGCCGCCGCCGACCCGGCCGGCCAGGACTGGGGCCGCCTCGTCACCCGCCTCCAGGACACCAACCAGCGCGGCATCGAGATCAGCGAAGCCCTGCTCCAGCTCGCCGACCTCGGCCACGCCCCGCCCGACCTCGCCCCCACCGACCTCGCCGCCGCCACCGGCGAGGCGCTGGCCGCCGTCCGCGACGAGGCCGAGGCCTTCGGTGTCACCCTCACCGCCGACCTGCGCCCCGCCCCGACCACCGGCAACCCCGTCCTGCTGCGCCAGGCGGCCGTCAACCTGCTGCACAACGCGCTGCGGCACAACCTGCCGCCCGGCGCCGGCGGGCGGGTCACCGTCGCCACCGGGGCCGACCCCGAGCGGCCCGGCCGGGTGCACCTGACCGTCACCAACACCGGCCCGCGGCTGACGGAGGAGGCCGTGGCCACCTTCACCGAACCGTTCCTGCGCGGACGCGGGCGCACCGCCGGGACCGACCCGGCCCGCCGCGGCCACGGCCTGGGCCTGGCGATCGTCGCCGCCGTCACCGAGGCCCACCACGGCGAACTCCACCTCGCCCCCGACCCGGCCGGCGGCCTGCGGGCGACCCTCGCCCTGCCAGGCCCGGCCGCCGACCGGGAACGGCCCGACCCGCGCGCAGCCGGATGACCGGAAAAAATCCCTCCGTCCGTCACATCCCCGGGCCGGGATCCGTCGGTGAGGCGACAGCGACCGACAGCCGGAAGGACCGCACCGTGCTCACCAACCTCATGTACGTGACGCTCTACGTCACCGACCAGGACCGCGCCCTGACGTTCTACACGGAGCAGCTCGGCCTGGAGAAGCGCATCGACTTCCCCAACCCCGGCGGACGCTTCCTCACCGTCGGCGTCCCCGGCACCCCGGTCGAACTCCTCCTGTGGGCGCACCCCGCCGCCGCGGGCCGGCCGGACGGGCCGGACGGGACGCCCGGCCCGGTCATCCTCGAATCGGACGACCTGCGGGCCGACGTCCGGGTGTTCCGCGACCGCGGGGTGGTCTTCGACCTGCCGGAGCCGGAGGACTACGGATTCGGGGTCCGCATCGAGACGGCGGACCCGGACGGCAACCGGATCTCGCTGCGTCAGCGCCGCCGTCCGGACCAGGCCGACGGCTGACCCTCCGCGGCTCCGGCGCGGCGGGCGGCCCAGGAGTGCCGGGCGGACGGCGGCGAGCAGGTGGTCTTCCGGGACGGCTGGCGCCACTGGTGCCCGGCCGTCGACCGCGGGATGCGCGATCCGGGGGCCCGGCTCCTCACCGTCGTCCCCGACGACGAGGCAGGTCGTCGCGACCGGCCCCCGGGGCAGCTCGGTGAGCCGGGCGAGGGCCGCCGCCCCGACGGAAGCGCATGCGCGTTTCGCCCCGGGCCTTTCGGGCGGGCCGGGCTCAGGCGGGGCCGGGGAAGCGGTCGATGTTGTGCTCCACCCAGGTGCGCAGGTGAGCCAGCGGGACGCAGGCGTCCGCGCCCAGTGCGGTGAGGCTGTACTCGACCCGCGGGGGGACCTCGGCGTGGATCTCGCGGTCGACCAGGCCGTGCTCCTCCAGCCGGCGCAGGGTCTGGGTGAGCACCTTGGGGCTGACGCCCTGCAGGCGGGTGCGCAGCGCGCCGAAGCGTTGCGGGCCGTCCTCCAGGGCGCCCAGCGCGAGGGCGCTCCACTTGTTGGCCAGCAGGTCGAGCATGTCGCGGCAGGGGCAGGCCGCGGCGTAGACGGACCTGGGGTCGGTGCAGTCGGGGGCATGGCTCTTCGCCGTACGGGTCGTCGTCACCCGCCGATGGTACCCATCGGGTACTGCTTCGGTACCCGATGGGTACCAATGGTCCTTGCGGGTAACCACCACCCCTCGCATACCGTCGCCGACGTGCCCGGACGGCGATGCGCCGCCCACCCCTTCCGACGAGGAGACCCCTGATGCCCGAGACGACCACGACCCCCGGGACGGCCGCGATCCCCGCGACGATGCCCGCCGTCGCCTACCGCAGGAGCCTGCCGGTCGACGACCCGCAGAGCCTGCTCGACGTCGAGCTGCCCGTGCCCCGGCCGGGCCCGCGCGACCTGCTGGTGCGGGTGGAGGCGGTGGCCGTCAACCCGGTGGACCACAAGGTCCGGCAGAACGCCGACCCGGGCGGTGAGCCGCGGGTGCTGGGCTGGGACGCGTCCGGCACCGTGGTCGCGGTCGGCCCGCAGGTGGAACTGTTCGAGGTCGGCGACGAGGTGTACTACGCCGGCGCCCTGGAGCGGCCCGGCACCAACTCCCGCTACCACGCGGTGGACGAGCGCCTGGTCGGCCACAAGCCCGCCACCCTCTCCCACGCCGGGGCCGCCGCGCTGCCGCTGACCGCGCTGACCGCCTGGGAGGGCCTCTTCGAACGCCTCGGCCTGGGCACCGGCGGCCCGGAGCAGGGCGGCACCCTGCTGGTGACCGCCGCCGCGGGCGGCGTCGGCTCCCTCGTCACCCAGCTCGCCCGCGCCCTCACCGGCCTGACCGTGATCGGCACCGCGTCCCGCCCGGAGTCGGCCGACTTCGCCCGCCGCATGGGCGCCGACCACGTGATCGACCACACGCGCCCGCTCGGCCCGCAGCTGGCGAAGGCCGCCCCCGGCGGCCTCGACCACGTCTTCAGCACCGTCGCCACCGACCGCAACCTCGCCGCCTACGCCGAGGCCCTGAACCCCTTCGGCGGCATCGTCGCCATCGACGACTTCGACTCCCTGGACATCGGCGTCCTCAAGGGCAAGAGCATCTCCTTCCACTGGGAGTTCATGTTCACCCGCTCCCTGCACGCCACCGCCGACCAGGCGGTGCAGCACCGGATCCTCGACCGGGTCGCGCGCCTGGTGGACGCGGGCGTCCTGACCACCACCGCCACCCGCGACCTCGGCCCCGTCAACGCCGCCAACCTCCGGGCGGCCCACCGACTCCAGGAGTCCGGTGCGGCGATCGGCAAGACGACCCTGACCGGGTTCTGAGCCGATGTCCCGGCCGACGGTCCGGTGAAGGTCTGCCAAGCTGCTTCGGTGTTCGAATTTCGTCTCTGGCTTGCCGCACTCCCGGGACCCGTACCCGAGGCCGAAGCCCGCAGCTACTGGAACCTGAAGGATCTCCCCACCCCGAACCTCGACGGAGCCCTGAGGCGCGCCAACTACGTCTACGTCGGCGCCTGGCACGAGGGCCATCTGTCGGACGAGCCGCAGTCCGGCCGCTGCCCCGCGGTCAGGATCTCCACCTGGTTGTTCCACCGCGGGACCATCGACCGCTACCAGGCGCCGCTTCTCGACGCCCGGTTGAGGGACGAACTCATCAGGATCCACCAACCCCGCCCGGGTGACCTGCCGGCGGAGTCCACCGATGCGGAGACGATCGCCGCGTTCCTCACGGCGCACCTCGGCCGGCACCTGCTGCCCGAGGAGGAACCACCGGCCACGGCATGACACGCCGGACGGGCCGACCTCCCGCTCCGGCCTGCGGGGCGAGGCCTCTTCGCTGGGGTGCGGTTGTTGCCACTCGACACCACCCAGGGGATCCGGCCCGCCCTGTTGCAGCGGGGCGGGCCAGGTGCGGCACCCGCCGTACCGAAGCGCGCACCAGCACCACCGGGCCGTGGGGCCGGCTGCCGGTCAGTCGGCCTGCCGGTCCGACGGCACGTCTGCCGGCCGGTCCGTCACGACCGGCAGGAGGCCGCGCTCGCCGAACACCTTCTTGGCGACGAAGGTCGCGTTCAGCGCCTTCGGGAACCCGCAGTAGACGGCGGAGTGCAGCAGCGCCTCGACGATCTCCTGCGGCGTCAGCCCGACGTTCAGCGAGGCGTTGACGTGGACCTCCAACTGCGGCTCGCACCCGCCGAGCGCGGTGAGCATGCCCAGGGTGACCAACTGCCGCTCGCGCGGCGCCAGCCCGGGACGGCTGTAGATCTCCCCGAACCCCCAGGCGACCACCTGGTGCCCGAGCTCGGGGCTCACCTCGCCCAGCGACTCCACCACCCGCCGCCCGGCCTCGCCGTCGATCCGGTCGAGCACCTCGGACCCGTGCGCGAAACGCTCCCGGCGGACCTCGGCCTCACTCGCGGACATGCTCATCTGCGCTGCTCCTCTCCCGTTTCCCGGCCGCCGACCACGGCGGCGGCGACCACGGAAGGAACCGTAGAACTTGGAGCGCACTCCAACTCAAGTCCGCCACACGACTCCACCTCCACAGGAAGATTTGCGGCCCGGACCCCCTGAAATGGCATCACCCCGCCCTACCCGGGCCGAAAGATTTCCTGCGGACCATGCACCCGATCGGACGGGCCCGCACTGCGCCGGGGTAGCGTTGTCCGTCCGTTCCCGGGTTTTCGCGAGATGGAGCAGCCGTGTCCTCGAACGTCTTCCGCAGCGGCATCGGACAGCTGCTCCCCGATCAGGGGCCCGATGGGCTGAGGGTCTGGAGCGTGGCCCGGGCGCCGAGGAGCACGCTGTACGGCGCCCCCGTCGAGACCACCATCCTGCTCGAAGGCACCGACGACCTCGACCGGGCCGATCTTCCCCTGGTCGGCGAGGTGCTCGGCAGGGTCGACCACTACATCGGGACGGGGATCCGCTTCGTGCGCGAGCAGGTGGAGGCCGACCCGGCCTTCTTCGGCCTCACCGAAGCGCAGGCGCAGCCCTACCGCGGCCTGCCCGTCGCGGACTTCCCCCTGGACTGCCCGCAGCTCAACTTCTACCTCGACGAGTGGCACCTGCGTTTCGCCGAGGGACGCCTGCCGATCTGCGACCCCTACGGCCTCGCGGTCGTGTTCGACGGCCAACGGCCGGTGAGAGTGGAGGACTTGAGCGACGCCACGGCCGTGGACGACGAAGGCGCCGACGGCTCGCGGCGACAGGGAGCCTGAGCAGCCCCCTGGGGCCCGCGTGGGGCGGGGAGCCGACCGGATCGGCTCCCCGCCCCACGCGCGCATGCGGGCGTCAGGCGCGGTGGTACGGGGCGGGGGTGGCGACCTCGCCGCCGAGGGTGGCGGCGGCGTGGCGGGCCCAGTAGGGGTCGCGCAGCAGTTCGCGGCCGATCAGGACGGCGTCGGCGTGGCCGTCGGTGAGGATGGCCTGGGCCTGGGCGGGGTCGGTGATCAGGCCGACGGCGGCCACCGGCAGGTCGGTCTCGCGGCGCACGGCCTCGGCGAAGGGCACCTGGAAGCCGGGCCCGGCCTCGATCCGGGCGTCGGGGACGATGCCGCCGGTGGAGACGTCGAGCAGGTCGACGCCGTGGGCCCGGAGCTCCTTGGCGAGGCGGACGGTGTCCTGCGAGGTCCAGCCCTCGCGGCCGTCCTGCGGGTTCTCGGTGATCCAGTCGGTCGCGGAGACGCGGAAGAAGACCGGCAGGTCCTCGGGCCACACCGAGCGGACGGCGTCGACGACCTCCAGCGCGAAGCGGATGCGGCCCTCGTAGGAGCCGCCGTAGCCGTCGGTGCGGTGGTTGGACGCGGGGGAGAGGAACTGGTGGACCAGGTAGCCGTGGGCGCCGTGGACCTCGGCGACCTGGAAGCCGGCGTCGAGCGCGCGCCGGGCGGCGTCGGCGAACTGCCGCACGATCCCGCCGATCTGCTCCTCGGTCAGCTCGTCCGGGGTGGTGTGGGCGGGGGAGAAGGCGTCGGCGCTGGGGCCGACCGGGGTCCAGCCGTGCTCCTCGTCCGGGGTGACGGGGCGTCCGCGGTCGATCCAGGTGCGCTCGGTGGAGGCCTTGCGTCCGGCGTGGGCGAGCTGGATGGCGGGGACGGTGCCCTGGCTCTTCAGGAAGTCGGTGATCCGGCGGAAGGCGGTGACCTGCTCGTCGTTCCAGATGCCGAGGTCGTACGGGCTGATGCGTCCTTCGGGGCTGACCGCGGTGGCCTCCGTGATGATCAGCCCGGTGCCGCCGGCGGCGCGGGCCGCGAGGTGGGCGAAGTGCCAGTCGGTGGGCACGCCGGCCGCGTCCCCGTTCGGGGCGGCGCTGTACTGGCACATCGCCGGCATCCAGATGCGGTTGGGGACGGTCAGGGACCGCAGGGTGAGCGGGGCGAAGAGAGAGGTGCTCATGTCGGACTCCCGGTGGGGCGGCTGACGCCAGGACGCAGAGGCTAATCAAGGACGAGCATGCAACTTTTGCAGCTGCATTTACATTCGCAAACAATAGTTGCGCACGCAGGGACTTGCAAGGGTCGGCACCCCGGGACGCCGGACGGCGCCGCCCGGGGAACCGGGCGGCGCCGTCGAAGCGGGACGCGGGGGCCGTGCGCGGCGGCCGTCAGCGCGCCGTCTGCGGGACCCGCTGGGTCGGGACGGCGGCCCGGGCCGGGCGCGGGGCGCCGGCGGCGGCCGCGGGGGAGGCGCCGAGGGCGGTGCCGCGGGTCTCCTCGGCCCACAGGACGCAGACCAGCAGGCCGACGGCGGTGGTCCCGGCGGCGATCAGCATGGTCGGGCCGGTGCCGAGCCCGGTCAGCGACAGCGGCAGCAGGTAGGTGCCGACGGCCGCGCCGATCCGGCTGACCGAGGTGGCGACGCCCACGGCGGTGGCACGGATCTCGGTGGGGAACAGCTCGTTGGGGTAGGTCCAGTCGAGCACGTTCGGCCCGCCGCACAGGAAGGCGTACGCGCACAGCGCCAGCAGCGCGACGGCGGCCGGGGCGGTGGGCCACACGCCCAGCAGCGCCAGCGGGACGGTCATCAGCGCGAAGGACCAGATGATGACGGGCCGCCGGCCGCGGGTGTCGATCAGGCGCAGCGCCGGGTAGCAGCCGAGCAGGAAGACCAGGCTGATCAGGCCGGTGCCGAGGGTTTCCATCACGGTGCCGCCCGGCATGCCGAAGGAGGAGAGGATCTGCGGGCCGAAGGTGAGCATCGCGAACAGCGGGCCGACCTGGCACATGAAGAACAGGCCGCAGAACAGGGTGCGGCGCCGGTAGGGCTGGGTCATCAGCAGGCGCAGCCCGGCGGGGCGGCCGCGCTCGGCCGGATCGGGCATCAGCTCGCGGCCGTCGACCCGGACCCCGAGGTGCTTCTCGACCACGCGCACCGCGTCACCGACCCGCCCGTTGGCGGCGAGCCAGCGCGGGGACTCCGGCGAGCCGCGCCGGATCACCAGGAACACCACGCACAGCACCGTGGAGCTCGCCAGCATCCACCGCCAGCTGCCCGGCCCGGCCAGCTCCAGGAACAGGTAGCCCACCACGTAGGCGAGCACCGAGCCGGCGTACCAGGCGACGATCTGCTGCCCGAGCAGGCGGCCGCGCTTCTTGGCGGGCAGCCACTCGGCGAGCAGCGAGGTGGCGATGGGGTAGTCGGCGGCCACGGCCATGCCGAGCACGAAGCGCAGCACGGCGATCGCCCACACCGCGTCCACCCAGAAGGAGAGCACCGAGCAGGCGACCATCACGAGCAGGTCGGCGGTGTACATCACCTCCCGGCCGATCTTGTCGGTCAGCACGCCGAAGAGCGCGCCGCCGACGAACATTCCCACCAGCGCGGCGGCGCCGATCAGGCTGACCTCGGCGGTGGACAGCCCGAGGTCCGGGCGCATCCCGATCAGGGCGACGCCGACGATGCTCAGGATGTAGCCGTCGAGCAGGGGTCCGCCCGAACAGGCCAGGGCCAGCCTGCGGTGGAACGCGGTATACGGGGCGTTGTCGATGGTCTGGGACATGTGCTGGGGGTCCTCCGGAGCGTACGGCACGCACTGCGCACCGTGCGCCGGGTAGACGGCAGGGGAAGACGCCGCCCACCTCGGACGGCGCCATCGCCCGGTCACAACGGGCGACCGTCCACGGTTGCCCCGGCCCCGCGGGGCCGCCACCGGGCCGAAGGTCGAGGGGATTCGCGACCAAGGTCCCGAAGCGGACAGGCCCTTCGCCCGTGCCGGAACGGCGCCCGCCCAGTCCTGCCGGGGGCGGCCGCCGCCGCGGGCCGCGAAAGCGCTCCGGGCGTGACCCTTCTCACCCGCGGCCCCCAACAGCCCTGGAACTGTGACCCGTTCCACATTCGGGCGGTGCCCGTCCGTACGGGGGCGACCCCGCTGCGTCATCCCCGACGGGCCGTGGCGGGCCCCGCGTCGGCTCGCCGTCAACCCCCGGCCGGGGGTCGCGGGCTACCGGCCCGCGGCCAGCGGTACGGCGACGTCCACGACGTGCTCCTGCGGTCCGGCGGTCGCCCGGTTCGGGTAGTGCACCTCCCGGTTCGGCCCGCCCCGCCCGTACCCGCGGGCGGCGGCCCAGGCGCCCACCGCGTCGTGGGCGGCGGCCATCGCGGCGAAGCCCCGCCGGGTCAGGGCGGTGTACGCCTCGCGGTGCGCGGGTTCGATGCGCACCGCGAACGGGCCGTGCGGCCCGACGTCGTTCGGGGTGGGGGCGCAGACCTCGACCAGGGCGTCGCAGTCCTCGCCCACCAGGCCGTGGTACACCGCGAACAGCGGTCCGGACAGGCACGCGCCGACCTCCCGCAGCCGGCCGAGCAGCAACTCGCCGGCCTCGGCGAGGAAGCCGGGCAGCGCGGCGGCGTCCACGTGCCGGCGCACGAACAGCACCCGCTGCTCGGGCACGTCGCGCTCGGCGATCTCGAACACGGTGGTGCTCCTTCCGCTCAGAACCTCCCGGGCGTAGCCCACCGCCTCCCGGCGGGCCGCGTGCTCGGCCTCCCGCTCCCGCCAGTACGCCAGCAGCTCCCGCTCGCCCGCGTTGCCGTCGGCGTCCGCGTCGGGGTCCGCGTCGGGGTCCGGCACGGCCGCGTCCAGCACGGCCGCGATCCGCGCCAGCGGCAGCCCGGCGGCGCGCAGCAGCGCGATCCGCCGGGCCCGCTCGACCTGCGCCGGGCCGTAGCGGCGCACCCCGGTGCGCGCGTCGACCAGGGCGGGCGGCAGCAGCCCCCGCTCGTCGTAGAGCCGCAGGGCCTTGAGGCTGAGCCTGGTCCGGGCGGCGAGTTCGCCGATGGTGATCACGTTCTGCTGCACGCCCGCCACTGTGCCGCCTTCCCCTGGGGGAGGGGCAAACCCCGGAACGCTATGCGGTGGTACGTCGGCATTCGCACCGGAACCGCCCGCAGAAGCCCGCGGAACCCGCAGAAGCCCGCGGAAGTCCGTGGAAGCCCGCCGGTCCGCCGCCTGTTCGCGGCGCCGGGCGGGGCGGTTCACCGGGCCGTGGAGCGAGGGTCGTCCGTGCACGGTCGGCTGCCCGCGACCTGGGCGGAGACGCCTCCCGGTCGCACCGTCCGTGGGCGAACGACGAATCCGGCGCCCCGCACGCCGCCGGAGGAGACCGGGCCCGCCGCCGGCCCGCCGGGGGGCGGGGGCCGGTGATGGCCCGAGCCGAGAGCGGTTCATATGATGGGAATTCAGTAGTTGACTTGCCGGTGTCATGATCCTCGGAGTGCGCCCGGACCAGGGCACGCCCGGGGAACCGGGCCGGTCCCCGGATCCGCTCCGGTCCTCGGGCTCGATTCAGGGAGATGCATGCGCGGCACCGTGCTCGCCGACCGCTACCGACTGGTGGACTGGCTGGGCGGCGGGTCGATGGGCGATGTGTGGCTCGCCGAGGACGAGGTCCTCGGCCGCCGGGTGGCGGTCAAGGTGGTGAAGCCCGCCCTGCTGGACGAGCCCGGCTTCGCCGAGCGCTTCCACGCCGAGGCCCGGGTCATGGCCCGGCTGCGGCACCCGGGCATCGTCGGCGTGTACGACTACGGGCACGACCGCGGGCCCGGCCACGACCACGACCGCGGGCTCGGCGACGACCACGGGCCCGACGCCGGGCTCGGCGACGACCACGGGCCCGACGCCGGGCTCGGCGACGACCACGGGCCCGACCACGGGCCTGACGCCGGGGCCGGCGCCGCGAACGGTCGGCGCCCGGTCGGCTACCTGGTCATGGAGCTGATCGAAGGGCAACCGCTGAGCGCCGTCCTGGAGCGCCGCGGAGCCCTGCCGGTGGCGGAGGCCCTGGAGCTGGCCCTGCAGGTGCTGGAGGCGCTGGAGGCCGCGCACGAGTCCGGGGTGGTCCACCGGGACATCAAACCGGCCAACCTGATGGTCCGTGGCGACCGGACGGTGATCGCGGACTTCGGCATCGCCCGGCCCGACTGCGACGCCCGGACGACCGTCCCGGGGATGGTGCTGGGTACCGCCGCCTACCAGGCGCCGGAACAGGCCTCCACCGGGACGGTCACCGCCTCGGCCGACCTCTACGCGCTCGGCGTGGTCCTCTACGAGTGTCTCGCCGGCCGGCTCCCGTACGAGGGGGAGACCGCCCTCGAAGTGATCCTCAAGCACCTGACGGAGCCCGTGCCGCCGCTTCCCGGGGAGGTGCCCGCGCCGGTGTGGGCGCTGGTCGAGCGGGCGATGGCCAAGGAACCCGGTGAGCGCTGGCCCGACGCGGCGACGATGGCCACCGCCGCACGCCGCGCCCTCACCGCGGTGGAGGCGGCGCCGTCGCCGGGCCCGTCCCCGTCCTGGACAGGGAGTGGGACCCGGCCCCGGCCGGTCGCGGCACACGCCCCGCAGGCCGGACGCGCCCCGCAGCCCGGACGCGCCCCGCGGGTCGGGCGCCGCCTGCGGGCGCTGGCCGGGGTGACGGCCCTGACCCTGCTCTGCATGGCCGGGGCCGCCGGGGCGGCGGTCGTCCGGTCCGACCGGAACGGCGCGCCGCAGGACACCGCCGCCGTCGCCGGGCCCACGGACGGCCCCGCCCGGTCGGACGCCGCCGCGTTCGTGGAGGCCGGCAGCCCGCTCGCCGGACAGCCGTCCGCCTCGGCGGCGCTCCCGCCCCCGCCGGCCGTGCCGGGCACGGGCGAGAGTCCCGCTCCCGCCCCGGCCGCCCCCGCGCCGACCGCCCGGAGCCCCTTCGCCACGCCCCCCGCCCCGGCCGCCGCCGTGCCCACCCGCAGCTCCGCCCCGCTCCCGGCCCCCGCCTCCACCATCGGGGAGAACCCCGCCGCGCCCGCGCCGACCCCCACCGCCCCGGCCCGGCCGGCCCCCGACGAAACGGCCACGCCCACGGCGTCCGCGACGCCGACGCAGCCCACCCAGCAGCCGGTGGCGCCGCTGCCCGAGCTGGCGCGGATCAGCAGCAACGGCGGCACGCTGGACAACTCCTACTCCAAGGACCGGGACGGCAACCAGGTCGACACCTTCGATGCCAACGGCACGCTGGCGCAGGTGTGGCGGCTGGACAAGGTCGACGAGGGTAGGTACTACCTGCGCAACGCCTCCAGCAACTTCACCAAGGGGCTGGACCAGGACAGGGACAGCGGTCGGGTGCAGATCTGGACGAGCCCGCCGTCCAACTGGAACCAGGTCTGGGCCATCACGCCGGTTCCGGGCGGCCACCGGATCGTCAACGCCGACACCAACCTGTGCCTGACGTCCGACGGCGTGGGCCACTGGGTCCGAGTGGCGCCCTGCTCGGGTGCGGACAACCAGGTGTGGACGTTGAGGTGAGCCGCCGGCCGCCGGCCGGGCCTTGGGAGGGTCACTCCGGCAGCCAGGACGGCCACTGCCGGCGGGGCCGCACGGCGGGCCCGCCCGGGCCGATCAGGGCGCGCAGCCGGTTGGCCTCGGGGGAGCCGAGGGAGGCCAGGATGTCGTAGGCCTCCGACCGGTGGGCCCGGGCCGCGTCGCCGTCGCCGTCCCCGCCGCGCTCGGCGAGTACGTCGCCGAGCGCCGCCAGGGCCAGCCCCCGTCCCCGGCGGTCGCCGTCGAGCGTCAGCACCTCGACCGCCCGGTCGGCCGCCGCCACGGCTTCCTCGCCGCGGCCGACGGCGCGCAGCGACTCGGTGAGCCGCAGCAGCGTACGGCCCGTGCGGCGCCGGTCGTCCGGCCGCAGCAGGGACAGGGCGTTGCGGTGGTGGTGCAGGGCCTGTTCGAACTCGCCGCGGTCGTGGGCGATCGTCCCCATCGAGTCGAGGGCGAGCGCCTGGAGGTCGTGGTCGGCGAGCCGGTGGCAGATCAGCAGGGACTGGTCGACGACGCGGACGGCCGCGTCGAACCGGCCGAGTTCGGTGAACGCGCGGGCCAGGTTGAGCAGTTCGGCCGCCACCGAGCGCCGGTCGCCGAGCTTCTCCCAGGCCGAGACCGCCGCCGTGAAGCCGGCGACCGCGTCGCCCGGCCGGCCGACCTGGACGAACAGGGCGGCCAGTGAGGCGTGGGCCAGGGCGAGGAGCGGCCCCGGCAGGTCGTGGGCGGTGCACAGGTCGCGGGCCCTGAGCAGTTCGGCGAGGGCCGCGGGTTCGGAGCCGACTTCGGTGAGCAGTCGTCCGAGCACCAGCCGGGCCCTGACCTCGGCCGTGCGGTCGCCCTGCCGGAGGGCGGCCCGGAGCAGGACCTTGGCCGCGTGTCCGAGCGGCCGGGTGGCCTGGCCGGTGTCGCACAACAGGCTGCAGCCGAGCAGCAGTTCGGCGACCAGGTCGAGCCGGGGCGACTCGGGGAGCCCGGCGTACTGGCCGACGAGTGCGCCGATGCCGTGGTAGTCGACGCGGCCGTGGGGCGGTGCCGCCGCACGCAAGGCGGCACCGCCACCGGCACCGCCGTCGGCTCCGGCACCGCCGTCGGCTCCGGCACCGGGCAGGGCGGCGCGGGCGGCGGACGGGCCGAGGGCCGCGACGGTCTCGGCGTGGTGGTGGGCCGCCAGCCGGGTGAGCACGGCGGCCGGGAAGTCCTCCGCCGCCTCCGCCTGCGAGCCGGCCCCCGCCTGCGGGTCGGCCTGCGGGGCCGGGGCGAGCTGCTGGGCGAAGGCGCGCAGCAGGTCGTGGTACCGGTAGCGGTCCGGGGGCGCGGTCTCCAGCATCGAGCAGTCGACCAGCGACTCGGCCAGTTCCTCGGCCTCCTCCTCGGGCAGGCCGAGCACCGCCGCGACCGCGCCCGGCGACAGGTCCGGCACCTCCGGCACCGCCAACAGCCGGAAGGCCCGGGCCTGTTCGGGCGTCAGCTGGTCGTAGCCGAAGCGGAACGCCGGTTCGACGGCGAGGTCTCCGGCGCGCAGCACGTCCAGCCGGCGCCCGTCGCCGGACAGCTTGTCGAGCAGCCGGGCCATGGTCCAGTCCGGCCGGCAGGCGAGGCGGGCGGCGAGGATGCGCACGGCCAGCGGGAGGTGCCCGCAGAGCCGGACGAGTTCCGCGGCCGTCGGCTCCTCGGCCCGCAGCCGCTGCCCGCCGATCACCCGGCCGAGCAGGCCGAGGGCCTCCTGCCGGGCGAAGGCGGACAGTTCGACGACGTGCGCGTTGGGCAGCGAACCGAGCCTGGCCCGGCTGGTGACGAGCACGGCGCAGCCGGGTCGGCCGGGCAGCAGCGGCCTGATCTGTTCGGCGTCCCGGGCGTTGTCGAGGACCACCAGCACGCGCCGGCCGGAGAGCAGCGAGCGGAACTGGGCGGAGCGCTCGGCGAGCCCGGGGGCCAGTGCGTCCGCCGGTACGCCGAGGGAGCGCAGGAACGTGCCCACGGCCTCCTCGGGGCGGGTCGGGCGGCCGTCGGCGCCGTGCAGGTCGAGGTAGAGCTGGCCGTCGGGGAAGTCGGCGGCCAGCTCGTGCGCGACGTGGACGGCCAGCGCCGTCTTGCCCACGCCGCCCAGGCCGGAGACGGTGGCCACGGGCACGGTGCCGGGGGCGAGCAGGACGGCCCGCAGGGCCTCGGTCTGCGCCTCGCGGCCGGTGAAGTCGGCGAGGTCGGCCGGGACCTGGGTCGGCCGGACCGCGGCCCGGTACGGCGGGCGTTCCTGGTGGGCCGGGCGGGTCGCGGCGGCGGGCCGGGGCCGCGCGGGCGTCACGAGGCCGGCGTCGGCCACCAGGATCCGGCGCTGCAGCTCGCGCAGTCCGGGCCCGGCGCTGACGCCGAGCTGCTCGCGCAGCCGCCGGTCCGCCGCGCGGTACACGCCCAGGGCCTCGGCCTGCCGGCCGGTTCCGTAGAGGACGAGCATCAGCAGCTCGGAGAACCTTTCCCTGAGCGGGTGTTCGGCCACGACGGCGCTCAGTTCGGCGACGATCTCGCCGGACGGTCCGGCCTCGACCTCGGCCTCCAGGCACGACTCCAGGACGGTCACCCGGCGTTCGGCCCACTCGCCGCGCTGGCGTTCGGCGTAGGGGCCGGGGAGCGCGGTCATCGGCTCGCCCTGCCACAGGGCCAGCGCCGAGCGGAGCACGCCGGCGGCGTGGGCGTGCTCGCCGTCGGCGCGCAGCTCCTTCGCCTCGTCGAGGAGCTCCTCGACGCGGTGGGTGTCCAGTGCGCCCGGGTCCAGGGCGAGCAGGTAGCCCCCGCTGAGCGTGGTCGGCGCGTCGGGCCCCAGGACGCGGCGCAGGCGGTGGACGTAGGTGCGGATCACGGCGGAGGGCTTGGCGGGCGGCTCCTCGCCCCACAGGTCGTCGACGAGCTGACCGGTCGACACCGGGCGGCCGGCCCGCAGCAGCAGCGCGAGCAGCAGGCTGCGCTGCTGCGGCGACCCGAGCGCGAGCTCGCCGCCGTCCCGCCACCCCCGCAGCGGCCCCAGCACCGCGAACCGCAAACCACCCACCAGCCGTCCCCCTCCGCCCGAACAACGATCCCCCCGGCGCATGATACCGACCGCATCACCCCTGGTCAGAGGCGCCGTGCCCGGTCCGGGCGGTCGACGACGCGCTGCTTGTCCATCACCTGTCAACACATTGTCGACCGCCTGTTGACGGGCCCGGCCGAGGCTTCGAGCAGCAGGACCGCACCGACGCGGTCCGAGAACGAGAGGAGTACCCCATGGCACAGCGGAAGTCCCTGGTCCGTACGGCGCTGGCCGCGGCGGGCGTCGCCGCCGCGCTGTTCGCGACGGCCGCCCCGGCCGGCGCGGCCACCGCGGACCAGCAGCCGGCGCAGGCGCTGAGCGCGGCGCGCAGCACGCAGGTCGCGGTCGTCAACTGGACGGGCTGCGAACTGCGCCTGCAGAACGCCTGGCTGGACCACGGCATCTGGTCGAGCGGCCTGGCCCCGGACGCCATCGTGCGCGACGGGAACACCGGGCGCTGGCAGTCCGAGAGCGACGGCTTCCTCACCGGGACCGAGGGCCACGTCATCTACGACGCGGAGAACTGCGGGAACCCCGGGCTCAACGGCAAGCGCGTGCAGCTCCACTGGAACAACCCGTACGCCGGCAGCAACGGCTACGACTCCGCCGGCTCCGACCCGATGTTCCGGTTCGCGCAGAGCGGGGGCAGTGGCAACAACGCCGCCGTGTACTGGACGATCACGGGCCCCTGAGCGGTAGCCGGTTGACCGTCGGGCGCCCGGCCGGGACCTTCCCCCCTCGGCCGGGCGCCCCGGGCGCACGGCGGTCCCGGCAGGTGCCGCCCGGGAGAGCGGAACGGCCGGTTTCGGCCAGTCGCGCCGACGGTGGATACAACTGATCGCATCCTCGGCATGCTGACCGCACAGCTTGTTCGAGATGCGACGAAGGAGAAGGTCATGCGTCGAATTGCGGCTCTGGGAACCGGTGCGGCGCTGCTGGTGGCCGCCGGTGTGATGGCGGCGCCGGGGGCGTCGGCGACCTCGTACTGCAGCACCACCCAGGGCACGAACTGGGGATCGGTGAGCTGCCAGACCACCGCCACCAAGAACCACTGGCAGCTGGTGCTGGTCTGCAACAACGACAACGTCAAGGGCAACCAGACGACGGTCCTCGGCTCCTGGCACATGGGCAACGGGAGCGACACCCTCTACTGTCCGACCGGCTACAGCGCGGCCTACACCAAGGTCAACAACGACAACTGACCCACCGCACAAGGGCGTCGGCCGTCGTCGCCTCGGCGGCGACGGCCGACACCTCGGCGCCTGCGCGGTCCCGGGGGCCGGTCCGCTCACGTCATCGTGTAGCTGAAGTTCGACTTGAAGGAGTTCATGGAGCCGACCGCGATGGTCTCGCAGGCCGTGTAGAACTGCTTCTCGTCGTTGGGGTCGAAGCCGTTCGCGGACACGAGCTGGGCCAGTGACCTGAACTCCTGGAGGATGCGGGCGTTGAGCTCCGCGTCGGGCTCCTTGCCGGCGCGGTGGTACTGCGAGTCCGCCGATCCGCCGCCGGCCTTGGCGAACAGGGTGAACGTGTTCATCGCTTCGTGGAGCGTGGCCGTCTCACCGGTGACCACCTTGTTGAACGCCGCGACGGCCGCGGTCGGGTTGGCGGCGGCCCGGCGGAACTCGGCGCCCTGGATGATGGCCACGATCTTGGCGCAGTACTTCTGCGCGTCCTTGGGCAGATCGTCGAACGGCCTGCTGCCGCTCTCCGACAGCGCCTTGATGAACCGGTTCGCCAACTGCTGCTCCGTGAGGCCCGACTTGCTCCTGGCCAGGTCGAACAGCTGGGAGTAGTCGCCCTCCTGCACGCTGCCGAGAACGAAGTTCCCGCCGGCGCCGATGGTGTAGGAGGCGCCGTCCTCCACGTCGCTGTACGTGAACGGGTTCACCATCGCCTGCCGGTTGCGGAACGCCTCCAGGTCGAGGCTGACCCCGCGCAGGGACAGCCGCCGGCGCACTTCCTTGTGGCGCTTCATCTGCTCCTCGTCGGAGATCGTCAAGGTGTGCTGGAGCGCCCCGGTGGCGACGGCGACGGGCGTCACGGGCGCCAGGTTCTGCCCGCTCGCCGCCCGCACCCGGGCGTGGGCCGCGTCGATGAGCTTCTCGTACGAGGTGAAGTGTTCGGATTCCTCCGCGTCGGCCATCCTCCCGATCTCGGCCAGGATGGCCTTCCTGTCCGCCTCCGGCAGGTTCTTGTGACGCCCGGCATTCCACTGGACCTTGTCGGTCTCCCCCGAACTGCCGATCGTTCCCCTGGCGACGGTGACGACCCGCTGCACCGCCGGGGCCGCCCCGCCCGGGGCACGGTCCACGCGGCCGGGCGCGTCCGGGACGGCGACGGCCCGCTGCACCGGCGCCGCCATCACCCGGCGCGCGGTCGCCTCCGCCTCGCGCTCGAAGCGGTCGGACGGGTCGCTGACGCGCAGGCCGTTCCCGTGGTCCGTCCCGGCCACCGGGCCGTTGCGCTGCTGGATCACATGGGTCAACTCATGGGCCAGGGTGTGCTTGTCCGCCCCTGCGGCACCGAGGACGACATGGCTGCCCGAGGTGTAGGCGCGGGCACCCACCTCCTGCGCCGAACGCTGCGCGGCCGTGCCGGTGTGCACCCGCACGTCGGAGAAGTCCGCCTGCAGCCGCTGCTCCATCTCCTCCCGCAGCCCGGCGTCGAGCGGCCGGCCCGGCGACCCGAGGACCCGGTGCACGGCGGAGCGCTGCACGGGCGCCCCGCCGCCGTCCGGCTCCTGGTGGCCGCAGCCCGGGCCGTGCCGGTGGCGGGCCTCCTCGAACATCCGGGCCACGGCGGCGTTGCCGACGGTGCGCTGAAGGGCGGCCACCTCCTGCGGGGACGGAAGGCCCGCCCCCGGCCGCACCGGCACGGCCGCGGTGCGGGCCGTCCGCGCGGAGTCGGCGCCCCGGCGGCCGGAGCGGGCGCCGTCCGGCGTTCTGGCGGCTTCCCGTGCGTGCATGAGGGACCCTTTCGGGGCGGAGGACGGCTCAGCCTCCTGTATACGTGCCACGGTCGGCCCCCGGCCAGGTACACGGGGGCAGAGTCGCTGCCCCCGCGGGGCAGACCCGGCCGGGCCGGCCAGCCGGGGCAGCACGCCCGTCGAGCCGCATCACCCGGCCGCGGCAGCGGATCGGGCCGCGGTCCACGCGGCCCGCAGCTGGGACAGGCGCGACCGGAGCTCGGGGTCGTCCGCGCTCGACGCGACCAGGCCCGGCAGGACGACCGCCCGCCCCTGGTGCAGGCGCACCTCCAGGAGACAGTGCTCGATGCCGCGGTTGACCTCCGGCGAGAACCCGAACGACCGCACCTGCGGCCAGGTGACCACACGTGTCCTCAGCAGGGTCCGCGTGGTCAGGCCCGCGGAATCCACCGTGGTACTGCCGCAGAACGGGCCCACGAAGGAGGCGGCGATGACATAGGCGACGATCAGGCAGACCGTGAAGGCCGCGATCATCGCGGGATCCCGGCCCTTGGCCCCCGCGGCGAGGACGAAGGCAAGGGCGCAGGCCAGAGCGGTCGGGAAGAGGACCAAGGTCCTCCGGCCCGTCCGCCGGTACCGGATCGGCGCCTTGAAGCGGAGCTGCCCGTCGCGCCGATCGCCCATCACGTCCTGACCCACGGCATCTCCGTCGACCCGGGCGCGTCGAGGAATCCCTCGATACCCCACTCGGCGCCCCAGTTCCTGCCCGCCCAGTCGCTCTTGGGAGACCAGAGGGGTCGGGCCGGCTGAGGCCCCCACACCTCGGGGTCCGCGCGCACCAGCAGCTCGTCCTCCGCCGCGTAGCCGCCGGTCAGCACAGTTGCCACGAACTCCGCGAAACCGCCGTCGAAGTGGTCGAGCCGGTCCTCGTAGAACACCGTCACCGGCCACTGCTCGGGGTCCGGACCGGTCGTCAGCCAGCAGCACTGGTTGTGGTTGCTGTTCCAGCCCCAGGACAGCAGGCCGCCCGGATCCGGGAACACCGGGGTGGGGCCCGGCTGGTCCCACCACTGCTCCTCGCCCTCGATCTGGTCGCGGAGATCGACGTCGTTCGTGATACGCCAGTCCGCCAGGCCGCCCGGCGCCTTGTAGAAGGACGGCTTCTCGCTCGGCGTGTACACGCCCCACTCGCCGTTCAGACTCACCCCGCCGTACAGGTCGATGAACGCGCGGTAGTCCGAGGGCAGCTGGACCCCGAGTTCGGCGGGCGCCAGCTCCCACGGAACCCGCGCCGGGGTGTACACCGGCTCTCCCATGACCGCCCGCAGTCGGTCCCACGCCTCGGTCATCGCCCATCCCTTGTCGGCCGTCGTCGTATCCGATGCCGCACTCTAGGCGACGGCTCCGACAGGCGGCCGTCCCACTCAGGACGCGTGCGGTGGCTCCTGCCGGCGGTCGTAGCGCTCCTGGGCGGCGAGGAGCTCGTCCCCGTGTCGGCCGAACCACTGGATGAGTTCGGTCAGCGGTCCGGCCAGGCCGACACCGAGTTCCGTCAGGTCGTAGGTGACCTGGGGCGGGGTGGTGGGCGCGACATGGCGGTCGACGAGCCCGGCCCGGGCCAGTGCCTTGAGGTTCTGCGACAGCATCTTCTGGCTGATGCCACCGACTCGTTGGTGCAGCTGCGCGAAGCGGTGCGGGCCGGCGACGAGGGCCGAGACGATCAGTGTCGCCCAGCGGCTTGTCGTCTGATCCATGATCGGCCTGAGCACGCACCTGTTGTCGAAGGTGTCGTGGGCCAGGAGCCGGGCGGCCGTCGCGACGTGCTGAGTTTCCATCACGTCATGAGGTGACAAAAAAGTACGTACTTCCTCGCAGTAACCAGCTTTCCTACGGTGACTTCCGCAGGCACCAACGTTCGAGGAGTCACTGTGATCAGCAGCAACGCACGTACGGCGATCGTCACGGGCGCGTCGAAGGGCCTCGGTGCGGGGATCGCCAAGGCGCTGGCCGGGACCGGCGCGGCCGTCGTGGTGAACTACCGGGAGGACGCGGAGGGTGCCGGACGGGTCGTCGCGGGCATCACCGCCGGGGGCGGCCGGGCGATCGCGGTCCGGGCGGACGTGGCCCGCGGCGATGACGTGCGCCATCTGTTCGATCGCGCGCGCGAGGAGTACGGACCGGTCGACGTGCTCGTGAACAACGCGGCCGTCGCCGCCTTCGCGCCGCTGTCGGGCATCACCGAGGAGGAGTTCCAGCGCGAGATGACCACGAACCTGCTCGGTACGATCCTCACGACGCAGGCCCTGGCCGCGCAGGACGACATCGGCGCCGCGTCCATCATCAACGTCTCGACGGCCGGCACGCTCACCCACCCGCCGTACGCCTCGCTCTATGTCGCGTCCAAGAGCGCCGTCAACGCGTTCACCATCGTGGCGGCCAAGGAGCTGGGCCCGCGCGGCATCCGGGTCAACGCGATCATGCCCGGACCGTCGGACACCGAGGGCACCAGGGCCATAGGATTCCCCGGCTCGGCCCAGGAGGCACAGGCGATCGCCGGTACCCCGCTGGGCCGTACGGGCACCCCGGACGACTACGGCCCGCTGGTGGCCTTCCTGGCTTCCGACGACGCGCGCTGGATCACCGGGGATGTCATCCTCGCTTCCGGTGGCATGCGCTGACGCCCCGTCCGTTCGGCTGCGGGGGGCTCCGTCGCATGCCCGCAGCCGGCGAGTCCCGCGGCCTGATCGGTGAACGTCCGCAGGAGGTGCGTGCGGCCAACTCGGCGTGACTCGCGCAACTGACGGGTGGGCCTGTCGCCCTCGCGGTACCCGGTCCAGGACGGGCGTGACGTGTCGCCCGTCGTGACGGATCCGTTCTCGAAGGGCGAGTGCCGGGGGGCCGCGTCGGCCTCGGCGGCACCGTGATGGTGATCCACCGCTTCAAGCACCACCGCCGCGGCAGCCACGGGACACGACGAACCCGCTGTGCGCCACGAAGCGACGGTGCTGGTCGAAGCCGTCAACGAATGGCGGTGACCAGCACTTTCGAAACGCGCCCTGGTGGCCGAGAGGTCGCCTGGGCGGGCTGCGCTCGTTCCTGTCTCCGTCGGAACGCGTCCTTGCCGAACGTCAACCGCGTTGATCGGCACCGGCCTTCGGCGCAATGGATGGACCTCTCTCATGCCCTCACAGAACGCCCTCTGGGATGGCGTACAGGAAGTCGGCGGGGTCGACTTCTCGTGCATGGGGCGGCTGGGTTTTTGGGCGGGGCGATCGGCGTGTGCTGCTGCGCAGGAAGTCGGTGGGGCCGACTTCCTGCGCAGCAAGGGGTGTTGGTCAGGTGCGGGTGGCTTGGGTGCGGCAGTGGGTGAGGGCGTATTTGAGGCGGGTGTCGGGGTTGGGGGTGGTGGTGAGGAGTTCGCCGGCGGTGACGAGGGTGGTCCAGTAGCGGGTGGGGTTGCCGGTGCGGGGGAGGGGTCGGGCGGCGGCGAGGGAGAGGTAGGCCGCGGTGAGGTTGCCGGTGGTGAACCAGCGGGTGAGTCCGTGGTGGTGGCCGGGTCGGATGCCCCCCATGGCGTCGATGGCGACGAGGAAGAGCTCGACGACGGCGAGTTCGGTGTCGGTGAGGGAGGCGGGGACGTCGAAGACGCCGAGGGCTTCGAGGAGTTCGCCGGTGTCGGTCTCGGAGCCCGGGCGGGGGTCCGTGAGCAGGGCGTCGTGGCAGTCGGCCAGGCGGCGGACGGTCTCGGCGAGGGGGATGGTGAGGGCGAGGCAGACGGCCCGGGCGGAGGGGACGGGCTTGTGGGTGCGGCGGGCGAGGAGGGCGTAGGTGTCGGCGGGGGTGCGGCCGCGGGAGAGGGCGTGGCCAGCGAGCGTGGTGAGGTGCATGGGGGTTCGGGCTTTCAGGCGGTGACGAGGGAGGGGCTGGGGGCGGGGGCGACGAGCGCCCAGACGTACTTGCCGGTGCCGCCGGGGCGGTTGGCGCTGCCCCAGCGTTCGGCGAGCTGGTCGACGAGGAGCAGGCCTCGGCCGTGCTCGTCGTCGGGAGCGGGGAGGCGGAGGGAGGGGTGGGTGGTGTCGGCGTCGTGGACTTCGAGCCGGAGACGGGAGCCGGTGACGGTGAAGCGGACCTCGATGTGCTGGTCGTCGGGGGCGTCGGAGTGCTGGACGGCGTTGGCGAACAACTCGCCGAGGAGCAACTCGGCGGTGTCGGCGTAGCGCTCGCCGGCGGGGAGGCCGGAGAGGTACGCGCGGAGCAGGTAGCGCGCCAGGGGCGTGGACTCGGTACGGGAGTCGAGACGCGCGACGAACATGCGGGGACGGCGGTGGGTTTTGAGCATGGGGGAGTGCCTCAAGGGAGGGGTGTGTGCGAATGGAGTGCGCCGTGCGGTGCGCTACGACGCCGACTCAGGGGTTCTGCTGAAGTGAGGGTCCGGACCGCAGCGATGGCGGTCCGGCCTCTGGGGTGTCGGTGTGATCAGCCGACCGGGACCGGGACGCCCCGGACAAGGAGGGGGAGGCCGTCGCCGTGCTCCCAGGCGTCCCAGGCGTCCTCGACACGGCGGCACTGGTCGTCGGCCATGAGGTCGCGGAGCCGGTGACGGGGGACCCAGTGGAGGGCGCGGAGTTCGTCCGGGGGCTGGTGGTGGGTGGCGGTGTTGGCCTGCTGGGGGGTGAGCTTCCCGCCCGCGTAGACGAGGTTGAGGCCCTCGGGGAACTCGGCGGCCGGCATGTAGTCGATGGTGAGGACGGTGCGCAGGGGCAGGACGAGGCCGGTCTCGGTTTCGAGGTGCCGGCGGGCCGCGAGGTGGGGGAGTTCGTCCTGCTCGGCGCTGCCGCCGGGGAGGATCAGCCCGTCCATGTAGACGGGATCGACGAGGAGGGCGGACAGTTCGCCCGATCCGCCGGGGTCCTCGCGCAGGGCGAAGATCTGCTGCCCCGACCGGCGGGCCGGGGGCTTGCTCATGATGCGGGTCCTGCTCAACTCTGCTCCAGGTAAGAGGAATTGATGGAGGGTGGCAGTGGCCACCCGTCGATGGGCGGGCGGTAGGCCTTCCCGGGCGCGACCTCCACGAAGATGCTCCCGCGCGGGTTGCCGCCCTCCGGGCTGGTGAAGTCCGTTAAGAATTCGTGGAGTTGAAGGGGAGTGTCTGGATTCCGCGCGGAAGGCATGGGGTCTCTGATGATTGCTCTGTGCTCCCGATGAATCACCGGGTGTAGCCATACTGGCGCCTTGCCGGCTACGATCACCAGGCTTCAACCTTCACGGTTCTGCCGAGTGACAAGGCGAGGAGAGTCATGGAGCTCGATGAAGGCGATCAGTCACTGTCTCCTGCTGTGCGCTTCGGGAATGAACTCCGCAGGCAGCGACGTGCAAGGGGCTGGTCTCAGACCGCCCTTGGCAAGCGCATGGGCTACAGCCACGGCTTGATCTCTTACCTCGAAGGGGCTAAGAAGCCTGTAACCCGTAAATTCGCGGTTGCGGCCGACCGGGTGTTCGATACGGGCGAGCTGTTCATCGAGCTGTGGCGCCGGATCTCAAACGCCAGCCTGCTGGAAGGATTCGAGGAGTACGTCGAGGCTGAGGCGCGGTGCCGGAAGATCCGAACCTTTGAATTAAACGTAATGCCAGGCCTGTTCCAGACCGAGGCGTACGCGGCGGCCTTGGCGAGCGCGGCAGTGCTTCGCGGCAGCATCACCAAGTCCCAAGCCAAAGAGCGAGTCGACTTCCTGATGGGCCGCCAGCAGGTGCTCCATCGTGTTCCGCCGCCGACGGTGCACGCCGTCATGGATGAAAGCTGCCTGCTTCGTCCAGTGGGGGGACGTGACGTCATGCTTCGCCAGCTTCAACACCTTGAGAGCCTGGCCGAGCTTCCGACCCTTACGCTGCAAGTGGCTCCGTTTACTCTCGGGGAACACGTCCCGTTCACGATGCCTATCGTCCTGCTGACCTTGCGAGATCGCTCGATTGTCGGCTATGCCGAGTCTCAGGCCCGTGGCATCGTGGAGCGAGGACACAAGGCGGTCGAAGCCTGGGACAGTGACTACGATCAACTCCAGGTGGAGTCGCTGTCCAAAGTGGCTTCGCTCGACGTGATTCGCGCTGCTCGGAAGGACCTCGAATGATCAGCCCCACTCTCGACCTGACCTACGCCAGGTGGCAAAAGTCCGGTTTCAGCAACAACGGGGGTAACTGCGTCGAGGTAGCACCCGGTTTTCCAGGCGTGATGCCTGTCCGTGACTCCAAGGACCCTCAGGGCCCGGCTCTGGTCTTCCCGGCCGAGGCGTGGAAGTCGTTCGTTGCCGCTGTCCGCAGCGGCGAGTTCGGCGACGTCTGAGCCCGGGAGAGGTGTCTCCTGCTTGGGGTGCACGGTTGGTTGCCGTCCGAGTCGAAGTTGTGAAGAGGTAGTCGGACGCCTGGCTGGGGGTTTCCCCCAGCCAGGCGTTTTTGCGTGGGCGGGGGAGGGCACGGAAGGGCTGTGAGCGCTATGGAGCTCGACCTCGTCGACGCCAGGTGGCGGAAGAGTACGTACAGCAACGGGCAGGGAGGCTGCATTGACGTTGCAGACGGCTGCCCAGGTGTCATGCCGGTCCGAGACTCCAAGGACCCGAAGGGGCCTGTGCTCGTCTTCCCGCTCGAAGAGTGGGTGTCGTTCGTTGCCGCTGTCCGCAGTGGCGAGTTCGGCGAAGCCTGAGAGGGGCGTCATGGTCGACGGCGTAGATCTGTTCGGGGCTCGGTGGTTCAAGTCTTCCTACAGCAACAATGGCGGGTCTTGCGTCGAGGTGGCTCCTGACTTTCCCGGCCTGGCTCCTGTCCGTGACTCCAAGGATCCTCAGGGGCCGGCTCTCGTCTTCCCCGCCGAGGCCTGGGTGTCGTTCGTTGCCGCTGTCCGCAGCGGCGAGTTCGGCGACATCTGAGCCTGAGCCCGGGAGAGGAGCCCCCTGCCCGGGGTGCGGGGTTGGTCGCCGTCCGAGTCAAGGCTGTGAAGAGGCAGTCGGGCGCGGGGGGGGGGGTTGCCCCCGCCCCGCGGGCGCACAGGAAACATGGTCATATAAAAAAAAGAAGCACCCGACCACCAAAC
>NZ_JBSHBN010000009.1:0-29129 GCF_053612025.1 Kitasatospora sp. NPDC054768 | reverse complement strand
GCACGCGCCCCGGGGCCGACCCCGCTGACGGCCGGGGGGGGGCCCCCCCCGCCCGGGGGGGGGGGGTTGGCCCCCGCCGCCGACCCGGCGGTCACGCGGCGGGGGGGCGCGGGGGGGGGTTGCCCCCCCGCCGCGCGTCCTCTCTGCAACCCGGCGGCGCGGGACGACGCGGAACCCGGACAGGTCGCCGGTGCGCTCGACGATCCTCTCCAAGTCCCAGCCTTCTTCCCGCCGCTGGTCCGTTGGCGTACCGTCGGAGCACATGAGGCTCATCACCCCCAAGACCCTCGCCACCCTTGCGGGGGCGACCGTCGCCTTCACCGGTATCGCGGCCCTCAACAGCGCCCCGGCGTCCGCCGGACTGGCCCACTTCACCGGGCAGCTCCAGGTCCAGGGCGACCAGACCTACCTGGACGAGGGTGCGGGCACCGACGTCCTCGCCCGCGCCGCCGCTTCGACCGGCCAGACCTGGGTGTTCGACAAGGTCGACTACGCCTTCGAGTCCGTCGGCGTCTTCACCGTCAAGGGCAGCACCTCCGGGAAGTGCGTCACCGCCAAGGGCATCGGGCAGGCCGTCGTCCAGGAGCCGTGCCGCAGCGGCGACCTGACCCAGCGCTGGATCATCGACGTCAGCCAGGACACCACCCTGATCAGGAGCCACGGCGACTTGGGCCTCGTCCTCCACACCACCGGAGTCGGCCAGCCCGTCGCCGGCTCCCCGGCCCCCAACACCGGCGGCGGCCCGAGCGGCGCGGGCCTGCCCGGCAGCCCCGACCAGAACTGGATCGTCTACCAGGACTGACGCTCACCGGCCGACCTCGGGAGTGGGAAGTCGGCCGGTCCGACTTCCCACTCCGCGCGGCCCGGCGGCGCACGCACCGTACGTCGGTCCCGACACGAGTGGGGCCTTCCGGATCGGCGCGGAGCAATTCGACATCCGCGCCGGCCGGCGACCGGAAGGGCCTCGTGCCACGCTTCGACGCACTTCCGACCAGGGCCGTGCACCTGCCCCCGGCACACCTCGGCAACCTTCCGCATTCGAATCCCGGAGCGCTTCCACGGGCGTCGAAAGCCGGCTGATCCGCCCCTGCCCAGCCGGTCGAGGGCCCTGCGCGAGAAGTCGGCGGGGCCGACTTCTCGCGCGCGTCGCGTCCCCACTCTCGGGGGCTCAGTGTTCCGCGGCCCGGTCGCACAGGCCCGGACCGGACCCGCCCGCCCCGCCCCCGCCGCCCCGCCCGGAGCCGAAAACCGGTGCCGCCCGCCCGCCGGATGGAGCAGCATGACCCCTGTGTCTGATACCTCCATCCTCACCCGCACCGAGGCCGCCGAGCGCCACCGCCTGCTCGACGTCCGCACCGTCCACCTCGACCTCGACCTGACCCGCGGCCGGGAGGTGTTCGGCTCCACCACGGTCATCCGCTTCGGCTGCACCACCCCGGGCGCCGCCACCTCCGTGGACGTCAAACCGGCCGCACTCCACCGGGTGGTGCTGAACGGCCGCGAACTGGACGTCACCACGCTCCGCAACGGCCGCCTCCCGCTGCCCGGCCTGGCGGCCGACAACGAGCTCACCGTCGAAGCCGACATGGCCTACTCGCACACCGGCGAGGGCATGCACCGCTTCACCGACCCCGCCGACGGCGAGGACTACGTCTACACCCAGTCCTTCCTCGACGACGGCCCCCGGGTGTTCGCCTCCTTCGACCAGCCCGACCTCAAGGCGCGGTACACGGTGTCCGTCACCGCGCCGCAGCAGTGGACCGTGGTCGGCAACAGCGTGGGCCGCCAGACCTCGCCCGGCCGCTGGGAGTTCGACACCACCCCGGCGATCAGCAGCTACCTGCTCGCCGTCGTGGCCGGCCCGCTGCACTCGGTGCGCGCCGAGCACGACGGGATCCCGCTCGGCCTGCACTGCCGCCGCTCGCTCGCCGCCCACCTGGACGCCGACGCCGCCGAACTGCTGGAGATCACCCGGCAGGGCTTCGACCACTACCACCGGGTCTTCCGGCACCGCTACCCCTTCGACAGCTACGACCAGTGCTTCGTCCCGGAGTTCAACGCCGGAGCGATGGAGAACCCGGGCTGCGTCACGCTGCGCGACGAGTACGTCTTCCGCTCCGCCGTGACCGACACCAGGCGCGAGGAACGCGCCATGGTGGTGATCCACGAGATGGCGCACATGTGGTTCGGCGACCTGGTCACCATGAAGTGGTGGGACGACCTGTGGCTGAACGAGTCCTTCGCCGAGTACATGGCCTACAGCGTCACCGCCGCCTCCACCCGCTTCACCGGCGCCTGGACCGGCTTCGCCGCCGACCGCAAGCCCTGGGGCTACGACGCCGACCAGCGCCCCTCCACCCACCCGGTGGCACCCGGCACGGTCGAGGACACCGCCCAGGCACTGCAGAACTTCGACGGCATCTCCTACGCCAAGGGCGCCGCCGTCCTGCGCCAGCTCGTCGCCTGGCTCGGCGAGGAGACCTTCCTGACCGGGGTCAACGACTACTTCGACGCGCACGCCTTCGGCAACGCCACCCTCGACGACCTGCTCCGGGCCCTGGCCGCCGCCAGCGGCCGCGACGTCCACGCCTGGGCCGACCGCTGGCTGCGCACCAGCGGCGTGGACACCCTGCGGGTGACCGACGGCCGCATCGAGCACACCTCGGCGGACGGCGCGCTGCGCCCGCACCAGCTGACCGCGGGCCACTACCGGCGCACCGCCGACGGCGCCCTGGAACTCGCCGACCGCGTGCCGCTCGACCTGCCCGGCGACCTGCCGGGCGACGGCGCCGTGCCGCTGGACCCGCCGGCCGACGGCACCGAGCTGACCCTGCTCAACGACACCGACCTCAGCTACGTCAAGATCCGCCTCGACCCCGCCTCCTGGCGGACCGCGCGCTCCTCCCTCGGCGCCGTGCCCGAGGAACTCGCCCGGGCAGTGCTCTGGGGCGCCGCCCGCGACCAGGTGCGCGACGGGGAACTCGCGCCCGGCGAGTACCTGCGGCTGGTCGCCGACCACCTGCCCGGCGAGACCTCGGTGCACCTGGTGGACGCGGCGCTCTCCTTCGCCCGCGACTTCGTGGCGGACTGCGCCCTGCCGCCCGCCGAACGGCCGGCCGCCCTGGCCGAACTGGCCCGGGTCTGCCGCACCCTGCTGCGGCGCACCGAGAACGAGCCGGACCGCACCGGCCTGCGCCTGGTCGCCGTACGCGGCGTGATCGCCACCGCCGCCGACGAGGCCGACGCCGCCGAACTGCGCGACTGGCTGGCCGCCGGCACGGTGCCCGGCGGGCCGGAGCTCGACCCGGACCTGCGCTGGCAGCTGCTGGCGCGGCTGTGCGTGCTCGGCGCGGCGGGCGAACCGGAGATCGCCGCCGAACTCGCCGCCGACCCCAGCGACACCAGCGAGCAGGGCGCCGCCCGCTGCCGCGCCGCCCTGCCCGACCCGGCGGCCAAGGAGGCCGCCTGGCAGGCACTGTTCCACGGCGAGCTCTCCAACTACCTGGCCGCCGCCACCGCCAAGGGACTGTGGCAGCCCGAGCAGGCCGAACTGCTCGACGAACTGACCACGCGCTACTTCGAGGAGCTGGCCCCGGCCGCCGCCCGCCGCGGCCCCGCCCTGGCCCGGGTGCTCACCACGGCGGCCTTCCCCGCCTTCGCCGCCACCGAACGGACCGTCCGGGCGGCCGAGGCCTGCCTCACGGACCCGGACCTCACCGTGGCGACCCGGCGCGGCCTGGTCGACCAACTGGACACCCTGCGCCGCGCCGCCCGGGCCCGCGCACTGACCGGGCAGTAGCACCCGGCGGCAGCCGAACCGCAGGCCCGGACCGCACGTCGCGGCGGTCCGGGCCTGCGGAGCACGGGTTCAGGAGACGGTTACGAGAGCCACAGCTCGGGCGCCAGCGTCCGGTCGATGTACTCGTCGGCATCGGGGGCTTCCCCGGTCAGGACGGCGGCCAGGAACTCGGTCATGCCGCCGTCGAAACGGACGAACTCGCTGATGCCGAAACGACAGGATCAGCTCCTTCAAGTACTGCTGACCCGTCGCAGGACCCGACCGGCATTCGCACGTGCCTGAACCGCAGGCCCGGACCGCAGACTGACGCGGTGCCCGCGCGGCCTGCCTCGGGGCCGTCGTGCCGGCTCAGCGTCGCGGGCTCATCGTCCATGACGGGCCGTCCGGACGGTCGAGCCACACCTGCTGTCCGGTGCCCGTGATGGTGATGCCGTACCGGTCTCGGGCCGGCTGGTCGTGGGCCCGGTACACGCGGTGCGTCGATTCGAGTTCGGACCACAGCGGGCGCGGGCCGGTCTCGGTCACGGTGCCGTCGGGCCGCAGTTCGGCGATCGAGCCGTTCGACGTCCACACCCGGGCGCCGGTCGGCGTCCCGTCGTCGCCGAGGTCGTACTGCCAGCCGAGCGGTGGCATGGTGATGCTGACCAGGAAGCGGAAGTCCTCGTCCGCCAGGGCATCGGCACCGATGGTGGACGGCCGGCGGTCGCCGTCGGAGAGCTGTGGCCGGCGGATGATCCCGCTGTCCCCGGCCGTCCGCAGGGGCATGAAGTAGGCAGGGGTGGTGAGGAACCGGCCGTCGGCCTCGGCTTCGCCGGTCCGGTGGACACGCGCGATGCCGTATCCGACGGGTGCGACGATCACGCCGCCGGGGGCGAGCTCGGGCAGCCATGCGGGCGGGATGCGGGAGAGTCCGCACGTGGCGATGATCGCGCCGTAGCGCCGCGATTCCGATCGCCCCGGCTCGGTGGGCGAGTGGGCGGCGGCGCCGTCGCCGGTGATCACCGTCGGCCGGTAGCCGGCGCGGCCGAGGCGGCGCCGTGCCGTGTCGGTGATGTCGTGGTCGATGTCGACGGTCACCACCTGGTCGTCGCCGTAGCGATGGGAGAGCAGCGCGGCGTTGTAACCGGCACCCGTACCGATTTCCTTCACCCGAATGTCGGCCCGCTCGCCGAGTGCTTCGAGCATCACGGCCATCAGGGAGGGCTGGCTGGACGACGACGCGGTGTTCCCGTCGATCAGGTGGGTGACCAGTGCCCGGTTCTCGTACACGGCCTTCAGCCACTCGGCAGCGTGCCCGGGGTCGTCACCGCTGACCCGCTGCTGACTTCCGCCGGGGCCCTGCCGGTAGAAGTACGGCACGAACAGGTGCCTGGGCACGTCCCGGAAGGCGCGCTGCCACCCCGGATCGGTGAGGGAACCGTCGGTGGTCAGCGCGTCGACCATGGCGTGGCGCAGGCTCTCGGCAGTCGGCTCGGCGGTTTCGGTCACGTGGTGCCCTTCTGGAGGAGATCGGCGATCGCGTTGGTGACGGCGTCGCGGGTGACGTCGATCCAGGCCCACTGCCCGCCCGGGTTCACAGCGACCAGCCAGTGCGTCCCGGACCGGTCCACGATCAGGTCCACGGCAGCGAAGACGAGTCCGAGACGCCGCAGCATGTCCAGGATGCCCGTACGGATCGGTTCGGGGAGCAGTTCCGGGGTGTAGGCGAGGTTCTTCGAATCGGTACGCCAGTCCAGCCGGCCGGGGCCGTCCGGGGCGTCGATCCGCACGGGGAACAGTTGACCGGCGACGCAGGTCACCCGGACTTCGTACGCTTTGTCGGTGATCTCCTGCTGGTACAGGTGCGCGGTCAGCGCCGCACGCGGATCGTCCCACCGGTCTTCGGGGACACGGGTGGTGTACATCTGGCCCCGCTGCCCGTTCTCGGTGTGGACGATCCCGCCGAGTACCTTCGTGACGATCCGGCCGCCGCATCGCTCGGCGAACTCGCGCACCGCCCTGGGAACGTTGGTGACCAGTGTCGCCGGCACGGGCAGCCGGGCCCCGGCGGCGGCGGTCAGTTGCGCGGGCTTCGTGCAGTCGGCGTTGCGCTCCGGGCGGTTGACCCACAGCACCCCGGGCAGCGAGCCGAGAACGCCGGCGAACGCCCGCTTGGCCTGCGAGGCGGCGAACCGCCGCTCGGGGCCGGACATGCCGGCGGCGAACTGGAAGGCGGTGGGCTTGCGCCACCACACGGACGCGAGTTCGGACAGGTCGAGGCCCCGCAGGGCACCGTTGAGGGTGCCGATCCACTGGCCGTCGGGCCCCAGTTCGGCCGTCATGGTCATGCGCTGCGGGAAGTCGGCGACGTCGGTGCGCCAGAACGGGACGCCTCGGGCGTTGAGTTCACGCAGGACGTAGTCGGCGGTGGGGTCGAGGTCGTGGGTGATGACGAGCACGCGGGGAGAGTCGCCCCGCGTGCTCCTGGCGTCGTCGGACATCAGTCGTCGTTCTGGTCGTAGTCGACGCTGATCACGGTCTGCCCGTCGGACTCGGTCTGACAACCCGATCCGTCCATGGTGGGCAGGTCGATCGCCGTGCGGCCGTCGATCAGCGACAACTGCGTGTCGGGGTCGACGCAGGCGGGCGGAAGCGGCGCGACGGTCACCGGGTTGGTGATGGCGTCGAGCCCGAACGGCCGGGTGGCGAGCGGGCCGGTCGGCTCCGCGTCCACGGCGATGTTCAGCGTGGGCAGTCGATCGGTCAGAACGGACATGGTGTTGCTTCCCCTCAGGTCGGGTGGTGCGGTTGCCGGCACTGCGTTCGGGGACGGGAGGTGTCGGCCGCCGTGGGGCAGCTGTGGCTGACACACCACTTCGTGATGGTGCGTCAGCACGGATCCACTGTGACCATGTGGGCACTGTCGGTGAACGGCGGGGGCGTATCACAGGGTGTCCAGCGCCGTGTCCGACTGCCGGGTCTCCGCCTGGGCGAGGGCGACATCCAGCAGCATCCGGTTGCGCGCGGACGGGGTGAGGCCGGAGGTGTCGCCGATCGACGAGAACAGACCGAGGGCTTTGCCGGGGCGCCCGGTCGACACCGTGATGCCGATGGCCTGCGCGGTGACCGTGGCCGGCCCGAACGCCGTACCGTTCACCGTGACGTCCCGGCCCATCCGAGCGGCGACGGCGTGCCCTTGCGACAGCAGATCGTCCGCGTCCGCGACGTCGCCCCGCCGTGCCGCGACGACGGCGGCGAAGGTCACGTGCCATCCGTATGTGGCGAGCAGATCGAGATCACGGTTCCCGTACCGGGGCTCGATCGCCTCGTAGGAAAACCGCGCGGTCTGCTCGGCCTGGTCGAGCCGGGCATCCCGCAGGTAGATCCACGAGCGGCCCGATGCGACCATGGCCGAACGGACGGTATCCCCGGCCTGGTGGGCCTGGTGCTGCGCATGGCCGATACCGGCGTACGCGAGGTCGCGGGCGCCGAACTGGTTCGCCACGTAGGCGGCGAGCCGGTAGGCGTCCGCGAGGAAGCCGGCCGCCGCGTCCCGCTGGTCGGTGGTTGCAGCCCGCAGAGCGGTGGCGGCTTCGCGCAATGCCGGAGCGACACGCACGCCCGCGCCGACGAAGTCACCGACGCGGTAGGCCTCCCATGCGGCGGTGAGTCCGGCACCCAGCTCGGCCGGAGGCGGCGGCGGCGCGTTCGGCGAGGTCCGAGCCCCGGTCCGACAACGGCAGGCCCGGACCGCATCCACTGCGGTCCGGGCCTGCGGTGCGTCCCTCAGGGTCCTACGAGCCGGCGGTGGCCGCCTCCAGGGTCGTGGCCATCACCGGGCTGGTGAAGGTGTTCGTCGCGTCGCCCGTGGAGGGGTGGTACGAGCCCCACTTGAGGTAGTTCCGGTCGCCGTCCCAGGTGGTGCCCTTGAACGTGCCCGAGCCCGTCGTGAACGTCTGCTTCACGCCGTCGAACCAGAAGTCGATGGTGCCGTCCGTGCGGCCCAGGCGGATCTTCAGGGCGTAGGAGTGCCAGGTGTTGTTGGCCGTCTGCGCGGTCCACAGGGAGTGCGACACGTGGGCGGTGTCCCACTCCTGGAGGCGGACGCGCCCGTTCACGATGTCGATCTCGATCGGGTGGTTGGCCGTGTCGGTGCTCGGCGAGCACTTCAGCTGGAACACGTACCGGCTGTTGGTGTCCTGGATGTCCACCTTGGACGACCAGCCCAGGTAGAAGGTGTCGCCCTCCTTCAGGTCCGGGCTGAGCGTCTCGCAGCGCTCCTCCCCGCCGGCCTGGAAGGCGCGCCACACGTTGCCCTTGGCGGAGTCCTTCACCACCCCGAAGTTGCCGGCCGCGCACTGGACCGCCTTGAACGAGGACGGGCCCGTGCTGGTGCTCGGGGTCCACAGGACCTTGCCCGCGGCGGCGGAGCTGCTCGCGGAGGCCTGGCCGCAGGTGATCGCGAAGGTGGCGAGGGCGACGGCCGCGGCGGCGGCCTTGCGGCGGTGGGTCAGAAGGGACATGCCTCTCCCGGGGGGATGAGTGGCGGACACGGGCGAGGAGCGATTCGACCAGCAATCGGCCCGTCCGGCCAGCCGAAACGGCCGACGGAAGATCCTTTTCGGACACTTCCGCCGGCCGCCCTGTTGACCTGAACCCGGCCCCGCTCCCGGCCGTTACGGGGTGCGCGGCTCCTCGGCGTCCTGGTCGTACGAGGAGGTGCCCTCGTCCAGCAGCGGCTCCTGCGTCTTGAGGTGCGCCGGGGCCAGCGCCCGCAGCACGTGGTAGCCGGTGATGACGACCAGCGTGCCGAGCGCGATGCCGCTGAGGCTGAAGGTGTCGGTGAACTTCAGCGTCACGTTGCCGATGCCGATGATGATGCCCGCCGCGGCCGGCACCAGGTTGAGCGGATTGCGCAGGTCCACCTGGGACTTGGTCCAGATCTGCGCGCCCAGCAGCCCGATCATGCCGTACAGGATCACGGTGATCCCGCCGAGCACCCCGCCCGGGATCGCGGCCACGATCGCGCCGAACTTCGGGCACAGGCCGAACAGCAGCGCGAAGCCGGCCGCCGCCCAGTACGCCGCCGTCGAGTAGACCCGGGTGGCGGCCATGACGCCGATGTTCTCCGAGTACGTGGTGTTCGGCGGGCCGCCGACCGCGGTGGAGAGCATGGAGCCGACGCCGTCCGCGGAGATCGCGGTGCCCAGCTTGTCGTCCAGGTTCGAGCCCGTCATCTCGCCGACGGCCTTGACGTGCCCGGCGTTCTCCGCGACCAGCGCGATCACCACGGGCAGCGCGACCAGGATCGCCGACCACTGGAAGGACGGGCCGTGGAAGGTCGGCAGGCCGACCCAGTCCGCCTTGCCGACGCCCGACAGGTCCAGGCGCCAGTGGTCGGTCATGTGCCCGCCGCCGTCGACCGAGTGGATCTTCCCGAAGACCCGGTCGAACAGCCAGGAGATCCCGTAGCCGAACAGCAGCCCCAGGAAGATCGCCACCCGCGACCAGAAGCCGCGCAGGCACACCACGGCCAGGCCGGTGAACAGCATCACCAGCAGCGCCGTCCACTGGTCCTGCGGCCAGTACACCGAGGCGGTCACCGGGGCGAGGTTGAAGCCGATCAGCATGACCACCGCGCCGGTGACGATCGGCGGCATCGCGGCGTGGATGATGCGCGCCCCGAACCGCTGGACCGCCACACCGACCAGGAACAGCGCCACACCCACCACGAACACCGCGCCGGTCACCGTCGCGCTGGTGCCGCCCTGCGCCCGGATCACCGCGGCCACGCCCACGAAGGACAGCGAGCAGCCCAGGTAGCTGGGCACCCGGCCCTTGGTGGCCAGCAGGAAGATCACGGTCGACACGCCGGACATCATGATCGCGAGGTTGGGGTCGAGCCCCATCAGCACGGGCGCCACGAAGCTCGCCCCGAACATCGCCACCACGTGCTGGGCGCCGAGGCCTGCCGTGCGGGGCCAGGAGAGCCGTTCGTCGGGACGGACCACCGCCCCCGGTGCGGGCGTGCGCCCGTCACCGTGCAGCTTCCAGCGCACGCCGAGATCCATGGTGTTTCGCTTTCTCTGTACTTCGGGGAACCGTCCGCACCATTCTCGTGGCCGCCGGATGTCCCGGCGATCACACGGACCCGCGTGAGCTGCGGATACGTGTGACGAGGCCCGACGGGCCCGGTGCTGTCGGGGATCTTACGGCCACCGCCCGCGCACCGCGGATCCGGCCGCGCGCCACAGGATCCGGCCGCGGGCCGGATGCCCGTTCGCGGGGTGTCACCCGTGTGGGTGTACTGCCGCGTCGCCGCCGCTCGAACCCGCCGGCCGCCCTGAAGACTGGCCGCATCCGTAGGAGCTATCGAAGGACGTGCCATGGCGGAAGAGCTGTACGCGACGCTGAAGACCACCAAGGGCGACATCGTGATCCGGCTGCTGCCGAACCACGCCCCCAAGACCGTGAAGAACTTCGTGGAGCTCGCCAGCGGCGAGCGGGAGTGGATCAACCCGGAGACCGGTGAGAAGACCACGGACAAGCTCTACGACGGCACGGTCTTCCACCGGGTCATCGAGGGCTTCATGATCCAGGGCGGCGACCCCCTGGGCAACGGGACCGGCGGCCCCGGGTACAAGTTCGCGGACGAGTTCCACCCGGACCTGGCCTTCACCAAGCCCTACCTGCTGGCCATGGCCAACGCCGGACCGGGCACCAACGGCTCCCAGTTCTTCATCACCGTCGGGGCGACCACCTGGCTCACCGGCAAGCACACCATCTTCGGCGAGGTCGCCGACGAGGCCGGCCGGAAGGTCGTCGACGCCATCGCGACGGCGGAGACCAACCCCCGCAACGACCGCCCGGTCCAGGACGTGGTCATCGAGAAGGTCGTCATCGAGACCCGCTGACCGGAAGACCCTCCCCGGGCGCCCGGCCATGGGCGCCCGGCCCCGGAACGGCGCGCGCCCGGTGACGACCCGTTCCACCGCACAGCCCCGCGTCTCATCCCCGCGTTCCAGGGCCCCGGCATTCCCCCTGCTCGGAGCCCGTTCCAGTGTCCCGCCGTCCCTGATCGGCCGTTGACCCTTGCGGCCGGGACGGATCACCGCGCAGACTCCGGTCGTCCGAGCAGCGCACCGACCCGAGCACCGCACCGACACCGCACCGACCCGAGCACCGAAGGGCCACGGCCGCACCGAGACTTCACCGGCCGTCCACTTCCAGGGCCCCTCGGGCAACGAGAGTGTCGGCGCGGGAAGCAACCCTTCGCTGCCCGTCAAGGGTCTGTACATCGACGACTCGCTCAAGGTCACCTGCTGGCAGCAGATCATGGACGACGCCGTCACCTGGTAGTTCCCGGACGCGGCGGCCCCGGTCCCGCCTCCGTCGTCCCGGGCGCCCGGCACGACGCTCCGCGATCGACAGATCGCCTGGTGTCATAAGCTTGTCATATACATCTAATCCATCTAAGGGGGGTGCGTGGAGTTCCGACTGCTGGGCTCGGTGGCCGTGGTGGCCGCGGACGGCCGGGAGCTTCCGGCCGGATCGGCGAAGCGCCGCAGCCTGCTCGCCATGCTGCTGCTGAACCCCGGAGCACCGGTCACCGTCGAACGGCTCACCGAGACCCTCTGGGACGAGGAGCCGCCCCGGCACTCGCGCACCGTCATCCACAACCACGTCTCCGGGCTGCGCGCCCTGCTCACCGCCCACGACGCCCCCGCGGCCGGCGTCGAACTCGTCACCGACAACGGCGCCTACCTGCTGCGGGCCCCCGACCACGCGGTGGACACCGTACGGTTCGAACAGCTGGTGGTCCGCGCCCGCGCCCTGGAGGACGCCGCCGAGGCCGCCGCCGCCCTGCGCGAGGCACTCGCCCTGTGGCGGGGCCCCGCCCTCGCCGGCACCATCCCCGGCCTGCCGCTGCAGTGCGCCGCCCAGGCCCTGGAGGAACTGCGGCTGGCCGCCGCCGAGGAACTGGCCCGCGCCCACGGCCGGCTCGGCGACCACGGCGCGGCCGCGAACCTGCTGCACGCCGAGGCCACCGCCAACCCGCTGCGCGAACCGCTGGTCGCCGACCTCATGCACGCGCTCGGCCGCGCGGGGCGCCGCTCGGAGGCCCTGGACTGGTTCCACCGCACCCGCCGCGCCCTGGCCGAGGAACTCGGCATGGACCCCGGACCGGAACTCACCGACGCCTACGACCGCCTGCTGCACACCGACCTGCCGCAGCGCACCGACCTGCCGCGGCACACCGACGTGCCGCAGCGCACCGACGTGCCGCAGCGCGGCGAGGCCCCGCGGCACACCGAGGCCCTGCCGGGCCGGTCCGACCGGGTGCCGCCGCCCCGGCTGCCCGGCGACCAGGAGCAGCCGGCCGGCCGGGCCGCGTCCGACCGCGCACCGGCCGACCGCGCACCGGCCGACGGCGCACCGGCAGACCGGGTCCCGCCCGCGCGGGTCCCCACCGTCGGCGGTCTGACCTCCGTCCCCGACCGGGCTCCCGGCCCCGAACCGCTGCCGGCCGCAGCCCCCGCCCCCGCCCCCGCCCCCGCGCCCGCCCCCGCCGCCGCGTCCGTGCTCGCCGCAGCCCCCGCGCCCGCCCCCGTGCGTCCGGCGCCCTGGCACCAGCCCGCGCCCTGGCCCTTCCCCCGCCGTCCGCGCGGCTTCGCCGGCCGGGAGGACGAACTGGCCGCGCTCGACCGGGCCACCGCCGCCCCCGGTGCCGTCGCCGTGCTCACCGGCGGCGCCGGCGTCGGCAAGACCACCCTCGCCCTGTACTGGGCGCACCGCCGCCAGCAGGACTTCCCCGACGGCCGGCTCTTCGTCGACCTGTGCGGCCACAGCCCGCTCCCGGAGCGCGACACCGCCGCCGTCCTGCGCGAACTGCTGCTCGCCCTGGGCCTGCCCGCCGAGCAGATGCCCGCCACCCCCGAGGCGATGGCCGCCCGCTACCGGGAACTGACCGCCACCCGCCGGATGCTGATCGTCCTGGACAACGCCCGCCGCTCCGAGCAGGTCCGCCCGCTGCTGCCCGACGGCGACGACTGCGTCACCCTGGTCACCAGCCGCGACCGGCTCGGCGGGCTGGTCGCCTCCGACGCCGCCCGCCCGGTGCCGCTCGCCGAACTCTCCTCCCCGCAGGCCGTCAGCCTGCTCGCCGCGACCCTCGGCCCCGACCCGGTCGCCGCCGAACCCGAGGCCGCCGCCCGCCTGGCCGGCCTGTGCGACGGCCTGCCGCTGGCCCTGCGGCTGGCCGCCGCCCGCCTCGCCACCGGCCCGGCCCGCGCGCTGGCCGCGCTCGCCGAGGAACTCGCCGTCGAGCAGGACCGCCTGAACCTCCTCGACGTCGAGGACACCAGCGTGGCCGCCGCCCTCGCGCTGACCGTCCAGCACCTGAGCGAACCCGTCCGCCGGACGTTCCGCAGCCTCGGCGCCCACACCGGCGCCACCCTCGACAGCCGTACCGCCGCAGCCCTGGCCGGCTGCCGCCCCGACGAGGCCGCCGACGCGCTGGCCCAACTGGCCACCGCCCACCTGATCGTGGAGATCGGCCGGGACGCCTACACCCTGCACGACCTGGTCCGCCTCTACGCCCGCAGCCTGCCCGGCGACACCGACACCCAGGTGCTGCCCCGCCTGCTCGACCACCTGCTGAACACCCTGCTCACCGCCTGCTCCGCCGCCGAACCCGGCAGCGAACCGTGCTGCACCCTGCCGCCCGGCACCCGCCGTCCCGCCGAGGTCCGCCCCTTCCCCGACCGGGAGGGCGCGCTCGCCTGGTACGCCGCCGAACGCGACACCCTGCGCGGCGCGGTCGAGGCGGCGGTCGCCGCCGGACTCCACGACCGCGCCTGGCGCCTGGTGCTGCTCCAGTGGCCGCTGATCGTCTGGCAGGTCCGGGACGGCTGGGCGCCGCTGCTCGAACACGGCCTGGCCGCCGCCGAGGCCGACCGCGACCCCGGTGCCCAGTCCCGCGCCCGGGCCCTGCTGGGCTGGGTCCTGCTGGAGGAGGGCCGCCCCGAACAGGCCCTCGTCCACCTGGAACGCGCCCCCGACCTCGCCGCCCGGGCCGGCGACAGCACCGCCCAGGCCGTCGCCCTGGTCAACCTCGCCGTCGCCCTCGCCCGCCACGGCGACCGGGCCGGCCGCGCCCGGGCGCGCGGCCTGCTGGTGAAGGCCCTGTCCCTGGCCGAACGGGCCGGGCGCGCCGACCTCGTCGCCCTCGCCCGCCAGCACCTGGCCGGCGAGTGCCTGGCCGCCGGCGCCGCCGAGGAGGCCGCCCACCACGCCGCCCGCGGCCTGGCCGTCGCCGAGCCGCCCTTCCCGGTCGCCCGCCGGGTGGTCCTGCAGACCCTCTACGGCCGCGCCCTGGCCGCCACCGGCCGGCCGGAGGAGGCCGCGCTCCACCTCGGGGCCGCCCTGCGCACCGCCCGCGCCCACCAGTACGGGGAGGGCGAGTCGGAGGCCGGCGCGGCCCTGCGCGCCCTGTCGGCCGGCACCCCCGCGGTGGCGGGCGCCGTCGCGACGGCCACCGCCGGCGCGCAGCACTGACGGCGCGCGGCACCGGCGGCGCGCGGCACTGACGGCGCGCGGCACCGGCGGCGTGCAGTACCGCCGGCCGCGCAGCACTGACAGGCCGTCCCGCCGGGAAGGATGAACACCACGGGGGGAGCCCGGGCAGCGGGCGAAGCCGGCACACCACCTGCCCGAGGGGGTTTCGCGATGACCACGCCGCCGGAGCCGAACCGTCAGACCGAACTGCTGGAGCTGTACAAGCTCGCCGTGGAGATGGCCGACCGGGTCTCGGCCCGCCGGGGCAACGCCAACACCTTCTTCCTGTCCGTGCAGACCGCGCTGGTCACCCTGATCGGCTTCGGCATACCCAAGCTGTCGGAGTCCCCGTGGTGGGTGGCGACGGCCGTCGCGCTGGCCGGCATCACGCTCTCCGGCGCCTGGTGGATGCAGCTGCGCAGCTACCGGGACCTCAACGGCGCCAAGTTCCAGGTCATCAACAGCATGGAGGAGAAGCTGTCCGCGCGGATCTACACCGACGAGTGGGACGTCCTGCGCAACGCCGCGGCGCCCGGCCGGCGCCACCGGCACTACACCGAACTCGGCACCACCGAACGGCTCGTGCCGATGACATTCGCGGTGGCTCATCTGATCCTGCTCACGGGCACGCTCGCCACCGGCACACTGGCCGTATGAGCCACCTCGATCCCATCGCCGACCTGATCCGCTCCTGCCTGCCCTCGGAGGCCAGACCCCCCGCGGGCTCCGACGACCTCTTCCGCATCTACGCCGTGCTGCTCCAGGCCAAGGGCGAGCAGGTCACCGACGAGGACGTGCACAACGCCTGGACGGCGTGGACCCAGACCACCGACGACACCCACAAGGCCCTGGTGCCCTTCGACGACCTCGACGCCCGCACCCGCGCCCTCGACGCCCCGTACACCCTCGCCATCCGCACCGCCGCCCGCCGGCTCCACCACCCCACGGCCCGTTAGGGATTCGGGGCCCCGCCGTTTCCGGGGGACTGCGCGGGGCCGTCCGGCGGCGCCGGGTCGTACTGGGCGAGGCCGTGGCCGAACAGAAAAGGGGCGGACGCGGTCTCAGGCGCCGGGGGCGGCGGCCGCGAGCTCGTCGACGGTGCCGGACATGACGGTGCGCAGGTGGCGGGTGAGGTGCTCGACGGGCCAGTCCCACCAGGCGATGTCCAGCAGGCGGGCGATGTCGGCCTCGTCGTGGCGCAGCCGGATCACCCTGGCCGGGTTGCCGCCGGCGACGGCGTAGTCGGGGACGTCGGAGGTGACGACGGACCCGGCGGCGACGATCGCGCCGTGGCCGATGCGCACGCCGGGCATCACGGTGGTGCGGTAGCCGAGCCACACGTCGTGGCCGATCACGGTGTCGCCGCGCCCGGGCAGGCCGGTGATCAGGTCGAAGTGCTCGGCCCAGGCGCCGCCCATGACGGGGAAGGGGAAGGACGAGGGCCCGTCCATCCGGTGGTTGGCGCCGTTCATCACGAACCGCACCCCGGTGGCGAAGGCGCAGAACCTCCCGATGACGAGCTTCTCCGGCCCGTAGTGGTACAGCACGTTGCGGGTCTCGAACGCCGTCGGGTCGTCCGGGTCGTCGTAGTACGAGTACTCGCCCACCTGGATCAGCGGCGAGGTGACCAGCGGCTTGAGCAGGACCACCCGCGGCTGTCCGGGGAAGGGGTGCAGCACGGTCGGATCGGGCACGGCGGGGAGTTCGGGCACGGCGGGGGTCACGGGGGCGGCACCGCTTTCACGTCGACGGGGCGTCAGGGGCATCGGGGCGCCGGAGCGCGCCCTGCCATGATCCACCGGACGGCGCCGCGGACCACCGGGTTTTCCGGCCCCGCCCGAACGCCCGCCCGGGATTCACGAAACCTCCACGCGGCGCCTCTGCATCGATCGGCCCGGGCGGGGTATCCGGGGCGTTCGACCGTGCCGACAAGAGGAAGGACTCCGATGGTCACGACCACTGGTGAACTGACCGCCTCCGCCGCTACGCCGACGAAGGACCCCTCCCGCACGGCCGCCTCCGCCACGGCGGGGCTGCGCGACCTGCTGCCACCGGAGCTGGCCGCCGCCGAGGACCTGCGGGAGGTCGCGCCGTCCGACGCCCGTGAGCTGACCCGGGTGCTGCTGCGCCGGCTCGCCGCGCTGGAGGAGGGCACCCGGGAGTACTCGTACGTGCGGGCCACCCTGGTGGAGATGAACCTGTCGCTGGTGAGGTTCGCGATCCGCCGCTTCAACGCCCACCGGGAGCCGCAGGAGGACCTGCTGCAGGTCGGTGCGGTGGGCCTGATCAAGGCCATCGACCGCTTCGACCCGGAGCTGGGCGCCGAGTTCACCACCTTCGCGCTGCCCACCGTGCTCGGCGAGATCCGCCGCCACTTCCGCGACACCACCTGGGCCGTCCACGTGCCCCGCCGCCTCCAGGAGCTGCGGATCGCCCTGGCCAAGGCCCAGGAGCGGCTGGCCCAGGAACTGGACCGGGCGCCCACGGTGGCCGAACTGGCCGACCACCTCCAACTCGCCGAGGAGGAGGTGGTCGAGGGCCTGACCGCCTCGAACGGGCACACCGCGGGCTCCCTGGACACCGGCACCGAGGACGACGACCGCCCCGGCTGCCTGGGCGAGCGCCTCGGCGAGGAGGACCCGGACCTCTCCAGGGTGGAGGACCTGGTGGCGCTCAAGCCGCTGGTCGCCGCCCTGCCGGAACGCGAGCGGCAGATCCTGTCGATGCGCTTCTGCGAGGACCTGACGCAGTCGCAGATCGGCGCCCGCCTGGGGCTGTCCCAGATGCACGTCTCCCGGCTGCTCTCCCGCACCCTGCGGCGCCTGCGCGAGGGACTGGAGGAGGACTGAGGGCGCCCGGCGCCCCGGCACCCGCTTGGCCGCGGCACGCCGCCTACGTAAGGTCGGAGGGCACGGACACGAGGGGACGACGATGATGCCATCCGACAACGACCAGCGGGGCCTCGCGCCGGCGGCCTCCCCCTACCGTGCGGAGCTCGCGGTACGGACCCGATCCGCGGCGGGCGGCGCGGTGGTCTGCGCCCTGGCGGGCGACCTCGACATCGAGACGCTCGCCCCCGCCGCCGACACGCTCACCGCCCTGGTCGCCCGGCGGCCCGGCGCGGTGGTGATCGACCTCGCGGGGGTGGGCTTCTGCGACTCCTCCGGCCTGAACCTCCTGCTCAAGACCCGCCTCGCGGCGGGGGAGGAGGGCGTGGGGCTGCACCTGGCCGCGGTGCCGCCCACCGTCATGCGGGTCCTCGAACTGACCGGCACCCGGGCGGTGTTCTCCATCCACGGCTCGGCCGAGGAGGCCCTGGCGGCCTGAGCCGGCCGGGCACGCCGTCGCGGGGCGGGTGCCGCGCGTGTCGCGGGTGCCGCGCACCCGGCGCCGGGGAAGGCATAATCCCGGGAGCGCCGGGAAACCGACATGCGAACCGCCGTCGATCCGAAGGGTGCCCTCATATGACGATGAGCCGGGGAACCCTGGACGGCGACGCGCACCGGGCCGGGCCCGCCCTGCCGCCCGGCGGCCAGCGCCGCCGGCTGCCGCTGGCCGGGCTCCCCAAGCCGGTCACCCGGGCCCGGGCCTTCACCGCCGAGGCGGTCGGCGACTGGTACCCGCCCGCCGGCGCGCCCGGTGCCCACGAGGGCGTCGGCGCGGACGTCGTGCTGCTGGTGGCGGAGCTGGTGGCCAACGCCATGCTGCACGGGGACGGCCCGCTGGAGCTGGTCCTGGACGCCACCGGGCAGCGCCTGCGGGTGGAGGTCAGCGACCGCAGCCCGGCCATGCCGGTGCTGCGCCTGCCGCACGAGCCGGCCCTGCCCGGCGGCCACGGCCTGTTCATCGTGGAGCGCACCGCCGACCGCTGGGGCGCCGAGCCGAACGGCCGGGGCAAGGCGATCTGGGCCGAGTTCGACGCCCACCGGCTGACCCACCGCTGACCCGCGGCCCGCACCGGTCCGCACGCCCGGCCCCCGTACCCCGCACCGCCCCCGCTGTGGCCGCTGGCGTCGCGGAACTCCCAGACGCCGACGTGGAGCCTGCTACGCCTGGCACTCGCGAGCGCCGCGGCGGTGCTCGTCGCGTACGGCCTGGACCGGATCGCGCCACTCGGGGTGCGGCGCCTGGCCGCGGCGGCGGACGGCGCCGACGCGTTCGAGCTCCGCTGCCAGTTGCGCGAGCACCTCGTCGGCTACCTGCGCGACCACCACCCGTACGCCCTGCCCCGGCTGCCCGTGGCACCGGCACCCGGTTCCTCCCGGGACGCCGGGGCCGTCGCCGACGTGCCGCCGTCCGCGCAGGAACCGCCCGCACGGCCCGGGACGCCCGGCGCGTGACCGGGGCCGTCACCGGCCGCCGCTGCCGTCCTGCCCGCCGCCCCGGTCCTGCCCGCCGTCCCGGTCCTGTCCGCCGTCCCCGCCGTCCCCGCCGTCCCCGTCCGGGCCCCCCGGCTCCCCGGGCGGGGGCGGCCCGTCGTGGAAGGAGACGTCGACCCGCTGCTCGGGCCGGCGCTCCTCCTACCGGGCGACCGAGGACAGCACCGCCTGGTCGGCGTCCGTCAGCGGCGGCTGCAGCAGACTGCGCGGCCACAGCCGCCGGGCGAGCACGACGTTGACCTCGGCCGCGTACACGGTGACCTGCGCGGTCAGGTAGAGCCAGAACAGCAGCCCGATCACCGTCGCGAAGAACCCGTAGACCTGGCTCGCGTGGCGCAGCTCGTGGGTGACCAGCAGTGAGCCGACCGCCCGGAGGGCGGTGAACAGCGGCCCGGCGAGCGCGCAGCCCGGCCACAGCGCCCGCAGCGGCACCTCGCGCGGGGTGAGCACCCGGAAGCAGGCCAGGCACAGGGCGGCGTTCACCAGCGCCGAGACGACCAGGCCCCCGATCCTGGCGGCCGTCCCGGCGAGCGTGCCGCCGACCAGCGCGGCGGCGGTGGCCACCACCAGCCCGCTGCCCAGGACGGCGAACAGCAGCAGGCTGCGCGCCAGCCGCGGCCAGTAGCCGGGCCGTTGCACGCCCGGCACGTTCCAGACCTCGGCCATGGCGTGCTGCACGGCCCGCAGGCCTCGCTCGATGGGGTTCACACCGCGCGTCTGCCCCCGGCGCACGGTGCGACACCCCGGTTGCGGCGTCCGGGGCGCGGTGGAGTCCGCCGGGCGCCCGGCCGGGCTCTCGCAGCCGGGCGGCCCACGGCCGGTCCGGGCTGGTCGACGAGTCAACCGTTTGATCATGGGGCGTCAAGTTGTCTGTACAGCTCGGGGTCTCTTGCCGGTCATCGGCCCGTCATCGGACACCACGGCTGCGTCCACCTCGGTCTCGTACACATAACGGGTCCGGTCCGAACCGCGCGGCCGGCCCCCGTACCGAGGAACCGCGGTCCGTCAGCAAGGAGCCCCACCCCCATGAGTCCGAAGCCCGAACTGTCGCGCCGCAGCGTCCTCGGCGGCGCGGCGGCGGCCGCGGTGCTGTCCGCCCTCCCGCTCAGCGTCCAGCAGGCACTCGCCGCGCCGGCCCGGCCCGGACGGCTGGCGGACATCCAGCACGTCGTGGTGTTCATGCAGGAGAACCGCGCCTTCGACCATTACTTCGGCACCCTGGCGGGCGTGCGGGGCTTCGGCGACCGCACCGCCGTGCGCGGCGTCGACGGCCGCTCGGTCTTCCACCAGCCCGACCCCGGCCGCAAGGAGGGCTACCTGCTGCCCTTCGCGATGAACGCCGCCCACACCAACGCCTACCAGCAGGGCGCGCCCGCCTTCGGCTACGGCGACTCCATGAACGCCTGGAACGACGGCCGCGCCGACGGCTCCGTCACCCGCCGCTCCTCCGGCTGGCTCGGCCAGGGCTACTACGAGTCCGCCGACATGCCCTTCTACCACGCCCTCGCCTCGGTGTTCACGGTCTGCGACGCCTACTACGCCTCCGTGCAGTGCAACACCAACACCAACCGCGACCACCTGATGACCGGCACCAGCGGCGGCACCGTCCGGGACACCCCGGTGACCGACAACACCGAGATCCCCGGCGGCTACGAGTGGACCACCTACGCCGAGCGCCTGGAGAAGGCCGGCGTCGGCTGGAAGACCTACCAGGCCCTCGACAACTTCGACGACAACGCCCTCGCCTGGTTCGCCCCCTTCGTCAAGGCCAAGCCCGGTGAGCCGCTGTACGAGCGCGGCATGCGCGCCGTCGGCGACCCGGCCAAGGCCAAGGACCCCTTCGCCATGGGCGACGCCCTGGTCGAGGCCTTCACCGCCGACGTCCAGGCCGACCGCCTCCCGCAGGTCTCCTGGATCGTCGCCCCCGCCGCGCTGTCCGAGCACGCCAACTACGCGCCGCCGAACGGCGAACACCTCACCTCCCGGCTGCTGTCCGCGCTCGCCGCCAAGCCCGAGGTGTTCCAGAAGACCGTCTTCATCCTCAACTACGACGAGCACGGCGGCTTCTTCGACCACCAGCTGCCGCCCGTCCCGCCGCTGGCCGAGGGCCGCGGCAAGTCCAACGTCCCGGTCGACGGCGAGGTCGTCGTCCGCGTCTCCAAGGGCTCCTCCACCTACCACCGGGTCGTCGGCCAGGACGGCCGGTACCGGGTCAAGGCCGCCGACGGCACCCTCGCCTGGTCCGACACCCTCCCCGCCGGCGAGACCCTGGTCTCCGGCCCCTACCCGATGGGCCTGGGCGTGCGGGTGCCGATGGTCGTCGTCTCCCCGTGGACCCGCGGCGGCGTCGTCGACTCCACCGTCTACGACCACACCTCCGTGCTGCGCTTCCTGGAACAGCGCTTCGGCGTCCAGGAGCCCAACATCAGCCCCTGGCGGCGCGCGGTCTGCGGCGACCTCACCAACGTCTTCGACTTCTCCGGCCGCAACCCCGCCTGGCCGCAACTGCCCGACACCAGCGGCAACCGCCAGAAGGTCGTCGACACCGGCAAGCTCCCCGCCCCCACCGTGCCCAGCCCGCAGACCTTCCCCCAGCAGGAGCGCGGCACCCGCTCCGCCCGCCCCGCCCCGTACAACCTGCTCGTCAAGCCCCGCCTCAAGGGCGACGAACTGACCCTCGACTTCGTCAACCAGGGCCGCCAGGGCGCCGTCCTCGCCGTCTACCCCGCCCCCGGCGAGGCCCCCAAGCACTACACCGTCGCCGCGAAGAGCCGCCTGTCCGACGTCTGGAAGGTCGGCCCCGCCGGCTACGACCTGCGCGTCCACGGCCCCGACGGCGCCCTGTGGCACCTGCGCGGCGACACCGCCTCCGCCTACGAGGTCTCGCTCTCCGAGGAGAGCGACGGCAAGGTCCTGGAGGTCGACGTCATCAACCGCTCGCGCACCGCCCAGACCTTCCTGGTCGGCGACCTCGCCTACGGCGACGGCCTGCGCGAGGTCCGCGTGGCGGCCGGCGACGACCGCACCGTCAACCTCAAGGTCGGCCCCGAGGGCTGGTACGACGTCGCCGTCGCCGTCCAGGGCGACCTCGGCTTCCGCCGCCGCATCGCCGGCCGCTTCCCCTGGGACGACCGCACCGTCACCGACCCCGCCCTCGGCCTGGCCGACCCGCTCGCCGTGAACCTCGCCCTCGGCGCCGCCTCCACCACCATCGACGAACCCGTCCTGCTGCCCGGACGCCCCGCCACGATCACCGCCACCCTCACCGCCACCACCGCCCTCACCCGCCTGGAGGCCCAGCCGCTGCTCCCGCCCGGCTGGAGCGCCACCACCGTCACCGCCGCGCCCGACAGGCTCGCCGCCGGCGCCGCCGCCACCGCCGTCTGGCAGGTCACCCCGCCCGCCCAGCTGCCCGCCACCGCCACCCACCGCCTGCTGGTCACCGCCCGCGCCCAGGCCGACAGCCGCTTCGCCCTCGCCGACGGCGAACTCGCCGCCCGCCCCGCCCCGGTGATGACCGGCCACCTCCTCGACGAGGACTTCGAGTCCCTCGCCGACACCCTCAAGCCCGAGGCCGGCGTCCTCGGCTGGACCGCCCAGGCCCCCAAGGGCTGGACGGTCGTCAACGCCCCCGCCATGCCGCAGGGCACCGTCCGCCTCCAGGGCTGGACCTTCCACACCAAGCGCGAGTGGTCCGTCCCCGCCGGCCAGGACCGCGGCAACTTCACCCGCGCCCTGGGCGTCGTCGCCGTCGCCGACCCCGACGACTGGGACGACACCGGCTCGCCCTCCCGCAAGGGCGTCTTCGACTCCACCCTGGTCTCGCCCGCCGTCGCCGTCCCGGCCGGCACCGACACCCTCCACCTCGCCTTCGACTCCCACTACCGCCAGGAGGCACCGCAGAAGGCCTCCGTCACCGCCGTCTTCGACAACGGCACCGAGACCCGCCTGCTCGCCTACGGCTCCGACGCCACCGGCAACGACAACGCCGGCAAGGACGTGCAGAACACCCGGATCACCCGCAGCTTCGCCGTCCCCGCCGGAGCCCGCTCGGTGACCCTCAGGTTCCGCATGTACGACGCCGGCAACAACTGGTACTGGGCCGTCGACCACATCCGCCTCGACACCCGCCCCATCACCGGCTGACACCCCCCGCCCCACCCGGGCCCGCCCGAGCCTCCGCGCCCGGGCGGGCCCGGCCCGTACCGGCGGCCCCGCGTGCCAGGTAGAACTACTGCCACGACCACAGGGGAGGAAACCGAAGGTGATCGACACGACGACCCCGGCCGGCCGGGCCGCCCGGCTCCACGACCGCTACCCCAGCCTCGACGAACTCACCGCCACCGCCCACCAGTTGGCCGCCCAGCGGCCCGACCTGTGCCGGGTGCGCACCGTCGGCACCTCCCGCGCCGGACGCCCCCTGACCCTGCTGACCGTCGGCCGCGGCCCGCACGACCTCCTCGTCGTCGCCGGCGCCCACGCCGACGAGTTCGCCGGCCGGGCCGCCGTCACCGACCTCGCCCACCACGCCCTCGCGGCCCAACACCCGGGCCTGGCCTGGCACTTCCTGCTCTGCCTCGACCCCGACGGCGCCCACCTCGCCGACGGCAGCCGCACCGCCCGCACCCTGCGGGCCTACTACGACCACTACTACCGCCCCGCCGCCGAGGACCAGCCCGAATGGGCCCCCGCCATCGGCTCCGACCTCCCCGAGAGCCGCACCCTCCTCGACCTCATCGACGAACTGCGCCCCACCCTCCAGTTCTCCCTGCACAGCACCGACGTCGGCGGCACCTTCGTCCAGGCCACCGGCGACCCCGCCGCCCTCGCCGAGCCCTTCACCCGCTCCGCCGCCGACCTCGGCATCCCCGTCGAGACCGGCAACTTCGACACCTTCCACCTGCACGAATCCGGCCCCGGCCTCTACCTCATGGCCCCCCACCACATCGACCACCAGGAGACCGCCACCGGCATGCTCACCCCCCGCCAGGACGGCGGCGGCCGGGCCGGCACCTGGTTCGCCCCCCAGCGCCACGGCGGCCAGACCGTCCTGGTCGAAGTCCCCGCCTGGACCAGCGCCCACCTCGGCGACACCCGCCCCGCCGACGCCGTCCGCCTGTACCTGCGCACCTGCGCCGACCGCCTGCGCCACCGCGGCACACTCCTCACCGCGCTCCTCGACGCCGCCCTGCCCTACGTGCGAAACCCCGACACCCCCCTGCTGCGCGCCGCCCGCACCCCACTGACCGCCCTGCACCAACTCGCCGACCAATGGGACCCGGACGTCCACGGACAGGACCTCCTGCGCACCCCGCTCAGCCGCGCCCGCCTCACCGGCATCGACCTGTGGGCCCACCGCGTCCCGGTCCGCGCCGCCGCCCTGCTGCGCCGCGCCGTCCGCGTCGCCGGTGCGCCCGCCGCACCCCAGGCCGCCCGCCTCGACCACCTCCTGCGCGACTGGTGCGCCCAGTACCAGCGGACCTTCCACCCCGTCCGGCTCCCCGTCGCCCGCCAGGCCGCCCACCAGGCCAACACCGTCCGCGCCGCCGTCGCCCTGCGCCACCCGGAGCCCTAGACGTTCGTGCCCTCGGTGTCGATGTGCGGCAGCACCCGGTCCAGGAACCGCGGCGTCCACCAGGCCGCCGCCCCCAGCAGCGTCATCACCGCCGGAACCAGCAGCAGCCGCACCACCGTCGCGTCCACCAGCACGCTCACGGCCAGGCCCAGCCCCATCATCTTGATCACCACGTTGTCGCTGACGATGAACGCGGCGAACACGCTCACCATGATCAGCGCCGCACAGCTGATCACCCGCGCGGTGATCTCCAGCGCGTGCGCCACGGCGTCGTGGCTGCGACCGGTGCGCAGCCACGCCTCGTGCACCCGCGACAGCAGGAAGATCTCGTAGTCCATGCTCAGCCCGAAGACGATCGCGAACATCATCATCGGCACGTAGCTCTCGATCGGCACCTTCCCCTCCACCCCCAGCGCCGGCCCGCCCCAGCCCCACTGGAAGACCGCCACCACCACCCCGTACGAGGCCGCGATCGACAGCAGGTTGAGCACCGCGGCCTTGACCGCGACCAGCGGACCGCGGAAGACCAGCAGGATGATCAGGAAGGCCAGCCCGACCACCACCACGATGATCAGCACCAGCCGGCTCGACACGATGTCCAGGAAGTCGACCTGCGCCGCCGTGTTGCCGGTCACGTACGTCTTCGCACCGGTGCCGGCCACCGCGTCCGGCAGCACCGTGTCCGCCAGCCGGTTCACCAGGTCGGTGGTGGCCCGGTCCTGCGGGGCGCTCGCCGGGATCACGGTGCCGAACAGCACCGCGCCGTCCGGGCTGGTCTGCAGCGGGGTACTGCTCGCCGCGCCGGGCAGGCCGGTGAGCGCCTGCTGCACCGAGGCCGACACCCCCGCCCGCGCCTCGGCGGGCACGGCGCTCTGGTCGACCACCACCGTCAGCGGCCCGTTCGATCCCGGCCCGAAGGCCTGGGACATCAGGTCGTAGGCCCGCCGGTCGGTGAAGTCGGTGGAGTCCGCGCCGTCACCGATGTGGCCCAGCTGAATGGAGAACAGCGGGATCGACAGCACCACGAGCACCACCACCCCGGCCACCAGGTACCGCCACGGCCGCGCCTCCACCCGCCGGGCGTAACGGTGCCAGGCCCCGCCCTCCACGTCCCCGCCGGCCTCCGCGACCGGACGGCGCACCGCGAACCGGTCCATCCGGCGCCCGATCAGCCCCATCAGCGCCGGCAGCAGGGTCAGCGCCCCGAGCACCGCCGACACCACCGTGATGCCCGCCGCCGCCCCCAGCTTGGCGATGAAAGAGATCCCCGACACCGACAGCCCGGACAACGCGACGATCACGGTGCAGCCGGAGACCAGCACCGCCCGCCCGCTGGTGGCCACCGCCTGCCCGGCGGAGGCCACCGGATCCACCCCGTCCATCAGGTTCTGCCGGTGACGGGTCAGCAGGAACAGCGCGTAGTCGATCCCCACCCCGATGCCGATCATCGTCGCCAGCGTCGGCGCCACCGTCGCGAACGTGGACAGCGCCGCGACCAGCCCCAGCACCCCCAGGCCCACCACCGCCGCGAACAGCGCCGTCAGCAGCGGCAGCCCGGCCGCGATCGCACTGCCGAACCCCACCAGCAGCACCACGACCGCCACCGCGAAGCCGATCACCTCGCTGGAACGGTCGTCCGCCGCCGGCCGGGCCAGCTCGCCCAGCGGCCCCCCGTACTCCACCTGCACCCCGGCCGCCCGCAGCGGCTCCACCGCCGCGTCCACCCCCGGCAGGTAGTCCTGGCCCAGCAGGGTCGGGTTGGTGTCGAACCGTACGGTGAAGTACCCGGTCAGCCCGTCGGCGGACAGCGGCCCGCCCGGCGGCGGGCTCTGCCCCGGCGGCGGCAACGGACTCTGCACCGACAGCACGTGCGGCAACTGCTGGAGCGAGGCCGCCGCCTGGGCGATCTGCGGCTGGAACCCCGTCAGCGGCGCCGCGTCGTGCAGCACCACCTGGGAACTGGTGCCCGCCGCGGCCGGCTCGTGCGCCTGCAGGACGTCCCGGCCCTGCTGCGCCTGGGTGCCGGGCAGCGAGAAGTCGTCCGAGTAGGCGCCGCCCACCGACCTGTTGGCGGCCTGGACGCCGGCCAGGGCGATCAGCCACAGCACGATGACGATCAGCGAGTGGCGCGCGCACCACTCGCCCAGGCGGCGCAGCGCCGAGCGCCGGGCCGGCGCCGCGGCGGCCGGCGAGGGGGCGGGACGGGCGGACGGCGGCATGGAAGGCTCCCGGGTCTCCTGCACGGCGGTGCGCCGATCGGCGCAGTCTTCCCGGCCGCCCGCGCCGCCCACCGGTACCGGTGGGTAGTCGCCCCTACGGCTCCGGGAACCGCCGGCATCGCGGCGGTGGCCGGGGCCGCGGGGGCGGCGGGGGGACGGTCAGGGCCGCCGAAGTTGGCGACCCACACGGTGTCGTCGCCGTCGACGGCCACGCCCCAGGGCAGGAACAGGCCGCCGCCGGTGAAGGGTTCGGGGGCCGGGGTCCCGTCGGACCGGATCAGCGGCACGGAGGCGCCCGGGCGCGCACCGGCGTCGCCCGCCACGGCGGCGTCCGCGAGGTCGCCCGCGGTGCCGTCGCCGCAGGGCACCGGCAGGATGCCGCTGTTGGCGACCCAGGCGGAGCCCCGGGCATCGACGGTGACGCCGAATCCGGCACCGTACAAGCCGCCGCCGCGGTACGGGGCGCCGGGGGCGTCCCGGCCGGTGGGGGTGAACTTCAGGACGCTCTCGCCGCCGCAGACCGGGACGGCGGGATCGGCGTCGTGGCGGTAGTTGTTGCTGGCCCAGGCGTTGCCGTCGGCGTCGAAGGCGATGTTGCCCGGCCCGTCGATCTCCCGGCCGTTGCCGCCGTAGCGCAGGGCCACGGTCCAGGCCTCGGGGGCGGCGGCCGTCCGTCCCCCTGCCTGCCGCAGCGGCGCCCCGCCCGGGCGCATCCGGCCGCGGGACGCGGCGGAAGTTGCCCGGTACGGGCGATGCGCGGCGGCGCCTGCCGGTGGCGGGGCCTCAGCCGAGCCGGGCGAGTGCGGCGGCGGCGAAGGAGTGGTCCTGCTCGGGGGCGCCGCCGCCGACGCCGATGGCGCCGATCGGCCGGCCGTCGCGGTGGACGGGGATGCCGCCGGCGATGAACAGCAGCGGGCGGTCCAGCGCGGTGGGCAGGGAGTGGAACGGCCCGTCGGGCTTGACCAGGTCGACCAGGTCGGCGGTCGGGGCGTTCAGCTGGAGGGCGGTGTAGGCCTTGCGGGTGCTGGTCTCGCCGGAGATCAGCACGGCGCGGTCGTCGCGGCGGAAGGCGAGCAGGTGGCCGCCCGCGTCCAGGACGGTGACGCTGACGGTCACGTCCGCGGCCTCGGCGGCGGTCCGGGCGGCGTCGACGAGGAGTTCGGCGTCGGCGATGGTGAGCGGGGCGACGGCGGTGGTGGCACTCATGAGGTCTTCTCCGGGGTGGGGGGTGGGGTCAGTGGTGGGCGGGGACGGGGGCGGGGGCGGGGGCGGCGGCCGCGGTCACCTGCCCGGGGGTGCGGCGCTCCAGGGCGGCGGACCAGAGGGCCAGCAGCAGGGCCGCAGCGGCGAGGACGGCGCCGACCCAGTTCGGGGCGGTGTAGCCGAGACCGGCGGTGATGACCATGCCGCCGAGCCAGGCGGCCAGCGCGTTGCCGAGGTTGAAGGCGCCGATGTTGACGGCGGAGGCCAGGGTGGGGGCGCCGTGGGCCTGGTCCAGGACCCGCTTCTGGAGCGGGGGGACGGTGGCGAAGCCGAGGGCTCCGACCAGCAGGACGGTGACGGCGGCGGCGACCTTGTTGTGGGCGGTGAGGGTGAACAGCGCCAGCACCACGGCGAGCCCGCCGAGGGTGGTGTAGAGCATCGGCATCAGCTTGCGGTCGGCGTAGCGCCCGCCCAGCAGGTTGCCGAGGAACATGCCGACGCCGAACAGCACCAGCAGCCAGGTGACGGAGCCTTCGGCGTAGCCGGTGACGTTGGTCATCATCGGGGCGATGTAGGTGATCGCGGCGAAGACGCCGCCGAAGCCGAGCACGGTCATCGCCATCGCGAGCAGCACCTGCGGATTGCGGAAGGCGGTGAGCTCGCGGCGCAGGTGGGCGCCCTCGGCGCGGGGCACGGCGGGTACGAGCCCGGCGATGCCGAGCAGGCCGAGCACGCCGAGCGCGGCGACGCCGGCGAAGGTGGCGCGCCAGCCGACGGCCTGGCCGACGAAGGTGCCCAGCGGCACGCCGACGATGTTGGCGACGGTCAGCCCGGTGAACATGGTGGCGATGGCGCCGGCCTTCTTCTGCGGGGCGACCAGCTCGGCGGCGACGACGGAGCCGATGCCGAAGAAGGCGCCGTGGGCGAGCGAGGTGACGATGCGCCCGGCCAGCATCACGGGGAAGGACGGGGCGAACGCGGAGAGCAGGTTCCCGGCCGTGAACAGGCCCATCAGCAGCATGAGCATGGTCTTGCGGCTGATCCGGGTGCCGAGGGCCGTCATCAGCGGGGCGCCGACGACCACGCCGAGGGCGTAGCCGGTGACCAGCAGGCCCGCGCTGGGGATGGAGACGCCGAAGTCGCCGGCGATCCGGGGCAGGAGGCCCATGATCACGAACTCGGTGGTCCCGATCCCGAATGCGCCGATGGCCAGGGCGATGAGAGCGAGAGGCATGGGCCCGAACCCTTCTGTGATTGCTTGAGCTAGCGCCTTGCGTGCTTAAACAATAGTTGCAGGCGCGCGATAAGTGCAAGCGAGGGTATGGGGCATGCGCCATGGGTTGCATGCGCAACGGGGTGGGACGGACGGGAAACGCGACCGGGCCCGGCCCGTCCGAACCGTGGGAGCGGTTCGGACG
>NZ_JBSHBN010000008.1:0-110431 GCF_053612025.1 Kitasatospora sp. NPDC054768 | reverse complement strand
TGTTTTTTTTTTATACGACCCAGCCTGTCGCCCGGTGGGGGGCGCGGCCCGGGGAGGGCGGCGCCCCCACCGGCCCGTCGTCGCCGTTCACCGGTTCACGTCGACATCGCGGAACGCACGACCTGCCGGCAGGTGCCCACGTCCGTGAGGTGCCCCGGGGCGACCTGAGGATCGACCCCCGGCGCTGAGGCCCGACCGCGCCCCAAGGGTGGTGCGGCCGCTGCCGCCCGCCGTCCTGGTCGTCGCACCGGGACGGCGGGCGGCTTCACGGATGGGGGTCACGCCCCGCAGTTGGTGTGCCGCCGGAGTACTTCCAGGTCGTTGAACACGCCGCCCCAGGTGACACACGCGCCCTTCGCGTATATGTAGACGGGGCCGGCGTACTTCGTGTAGTTCCCGGAGTCGGTGACCCGGGAACCGGGGGTGTCGTCACGTTCTATGTACACCGTGATGGACCGCGTCGTGGTCTGGTTGTCCTTTATCCCGACGACGCAATTCTTGCCGGTGGCGGCCGAGTAGGTCAGGTAGACCGTCACCTCCTCGGTCGTCGACTGGATGCCGAACCAGCTCTTGACGTTGTACCCGCTCCCACATGCGCCGTTGTAGGCAACGGTGGCGGCGCTGGCAGTGCCGGGGATCGCCACGACGGTGGCCGCGGAGATCGCCAGCAGACCGGCGGCCGCGGCCATTCGGCGCCCCGGTCGGGTGATTCGGATTGATCGAGTCCTTTTGATGTTCATTTCCCCCTCTTTTCCGACTTCTTACGGTGAGGCTAGCGCGGTGCGCCAGGCTCCAGAAGAGGAACATTCGGCCACGTTCGGCCGCGACCATGAAATCGATACCGGGAAATCGGAGGATCAGATTTCAGTTCGGCACATCTCGCCCGGCCGACGGCACGGCCGGCGGCCGGGGCCGGCCCTGCGGTGCGCGGAGTGCGGGGTGCGGGGTGCGGTGCGGGCGCGGATCGACCGGACAGGCCTAGTCGACGAGGGCCCGCTCCCACAGCAGCTCGTCCCGCCAGTGCCCGTCGAGAAGGATCGAGAAGTGGGCGACACCGTACGGGCTGAACCCGTTGCGGCGCAGTACCCGCTGCGACGGCAGGTTCTCCAGCTGTGTGGACGCCTCGGCGCGGCGCAGTCCGAGCTCGTCCCTCATCTCCCGGAGTACGAGCTCGACGGCGCGTCCGGCGTGCCCTTGGTTCTGGGCGGCGCTGCCGATCCAGTACCCGACGGAGGCGCGGCGCAGGTGGGCCTGCGGCAGGATGCCTCCGACGGTGACCTGCCCGACCACCTGGTCGTCGGCGAGCACCACGCCCGGCCAGAGCGTGCCGGCCCGGTGGCCGGCCAGCAGCTTGTCGATCCGCTCCGCCTGGCCCCGCGGGGTGAGGGACTCGGCCGGCTGGGCCGGTTCCCATCGCCGGAAGGCCTCGGCGTCCCGCGTCCGGTGCGCGGCGATCGGGGCGGCGTCGCTGGGCTCGATCAGGCGGATCCTGGTGGTGCTGGGCATGGGTCGGTCCTCGTCGCGGTGCGTCGGGTGAAGCGGCCAGCCTATGCAACGGCCGTGGCGCGGCCGTTGGCCTCTGGCCCGGCCCGACCCGGCCACTGCGTCTCGTCTCCGCTCAGGACCGGTCAGGACCGGAAGACACACGATCGGCGGTGGTCTAGGCTGAACGGCCACGATCCGGCAGGGGACGATCCTTGGGGGCCGACCGCGTGATCTCCTCCTTCCTCCGCCGCGACCACGCCGCTGCTCAAGGACCGGAAAGGACGGGATCTGTGCGATGAGCTTACGGTTCGGCGTGAATCTGACGAAGCTCGAGGACCGGGCCTCCTGGAGGGAGAAGTGCCGGCGTGCCGAGGGCCTCGGCTACGACGTGATCACCGTGCCCGACCACATCGGCATGCCCTCGCCCTTCCTGGCGTGTGCCATGGCCGCCGAGGCGACGAGTAGCGTCCGGGTCGGCACGTTCGTGAGCAACACCTCGTTCTACAGCCCGGCCTTGTTCGCCAGGGATGTCGTCACCGCCGCCCGACTCACCGGCGGGCGGCTGGAGGTCGGGCTCGGTGCGGGATGGAAGAAGCCCGAGTTCGACCAGGCCGGAGTTCCGTTCGAGGCGTCGGGCAAACGCGTCGATCGACTCGTCGCGACCCTGGACGAGGTGACCCGCGTGACCGGTTCCGACCGGCCGCCCCTGATGATCGGCGGCAATGGCGACCGGGTGCTGCGACTGGCCGCCCGGCACGCCGACATCGTGTCCTTCGCCGGTACCAGGTTCGACCCGCAGGGCCGGGGCATGCGGTACCTGACGGAACGCCGGATGGACGAACGGGTGGCGCTGGTCGAGGCGGAACTGCGCGCGGCGGGTCGGGAGGCGGTGCGCCGGAACATCATCGTCCTGCGCACCGAGGTGACCGGTGACCGTCAGGCCGCGCTGGAGGACTACTCCCGCTTCCTGCAGGGCACGCTGAGTCCGGAGCAGGTCGGCGCGCTGCCCGCCGTGCTGATCGGGAGTGCGGCGCAGATCGCCGAGCAACTGCTCGCTCGTCGGGAGCGGTTCGGCTTCGACTACGTGGTCGTGCAGGAGGCGGCGCTCGACGCGTTCGCCGAGGTGATCGCACGGTTCGGCTGACCTGGGCGGAGGGGGGACGGGCCTGGGCGGAGGGGGACGGGCGGGAGCCCGGTGCTCAGTGCCGTGCGGCCCGGCCCGCCGCGCTACACCCCGTCGCCGCCGGTGGCCCAGGTGCCCGTCGGCGCGTCGGGCGGTACGAGGCCGAGCGCCGTGCTGACCCGGTCGGCCGGCGCCTCGGCGCCCTCGGCGTTGCGGGCCAGCAGGGTGCGGGCCAGTTCCCCGGCGTCGACGCCCACCAGGGCGGCGCGGAGGCGTGCGGCCAGCCGGTCGACTTCGCGTTCCAGTACCTGCTGTGCGCCATCCGCCGGCAGCGGGGGCAGCGTCTCGCCGTCCACCTGCCGCATCAGGCCCTCGGTGATCGCGGTGACGACGTCGGTGAGCGGAAGCGGGTTGACGGCCAGTGTCAGATGGACGCTGGGTGAGCCGGGCAGCGCGACGCCCGCGTGGAGCCAGCCCGCCGGCAGCCACAGCACGTCCAGCGGCCGCAGGAGCACCTCTTCCACCGGCGCGTCGGCCGAGGGCCGCACCTGCCAGCGCTTGGCGCCCGCGAGCTGGACGAGGAACGCGCTGTAGGGGTCGGTGTGTTCGGCGAAACCCTGGGCGGCGTCCGGCGTCAGGTAGGCGTTGACGAAGACCCGGGCGCCCAGCTCGCGCGCGAGCGAGCGGGCGAGTCTGCCCGCCGGCGGGTGGAACCGCTGGATTCCCTGGAGGACCAGGGTCGATCCCCGGCCCAGCTGCCGGGCGATCCCTTCGGGGTCGGCGAGTTGCCCGACGGTCGAGGTCGTTTCGGAGCCGGACGCCAGCGTGTAGTGACGGGGGTTGACCAATCTTCCGTCCCGCGCCATCCGGAACGCCGGCATCCGCAACCCGCGGTCGGCGACGAGCTCGTCCACGTCGTCCGGGGACAGCACCGCGCGCACCGCCTCGTGCGCCGTCGCCGTCATGGCACGGGCCGGCCAGCCGTCGGAGAACTCGCCGACAGAGAAGCCCAGTTCACGCAGCCTCACAGGGCCTCCCGCCCGTTCGTCACCACACGGCTTGCGATCCGTCAGGCATCGTAGGCGACCGCACGACGCCGGGACACACCCCGTTCCGGACCGATTCGCGCACACCCGCGGGAGGCGTCGTCGCATCGTTCCGCCACCTGTTCCGACACCGCACAGTCTGGATACGGTCTGACGGGCAGTCACGACACGGGAGGATCTGCGATGCGCGAAGCGGTCTCGAGGAACGTCGACCTCTCCTGGGGACGTCCGGAGGTGCGGCCGCAGGACGACCTCTTCCGTCACGTCAACGGCCGCTGGCTCGACGAGTCCGTCATTCCCGAGGACCGCGCCGTCGCCGGATCGCTCGCCGACCTGCGCGACGGCGCCGAGCTGCACCTGCGGGAGATCGTGGAGCGGGCAGCGGCCGGGGACACGCCGGAGGGCAGCGACGAGCGCCGCATCGGCGACCTGTACGCCGCTTTCCTCGACGAGCAGCGGGTCGAGGAGCTCGGCGCGGCACCCCTGCGGCCGGCCCTCGATCTGATCGCCGCCGCCGACTCCGGCCCGGCCCTCGCCCGGGTCCTGGGGCAGTTGCAGCGCCGCGGGGCGACCGGCCTCTTCACCGCGTACGTGGACACCGACGCGCACCGGCCCGACCGCTGTCTCGTCCACCTCCACCAGGCCGGGCTCGGCCTGCCGGACGAGTCGTACTACCGGGAGGAGTCCTCGGTCTCCGTCCGCGCCGCCTACCGCGCGCACATCGAGACGATGCTGAAGCTCACCGGTGCGACCGATCCGGCCGGCACCGCCGGACGCGTCGTCGCGCTGGAGACACGGATCGCCTCGGCGCACTGGGACCGGGTGAAGGCCCGCGACGCGGTGCGCGCCTACACCCTCCTCGACCGTTCCGGCCTGGACGCCCTGGCCCCGGCCTTCGACTGGGACGCCTGGCGGGAAGGGATCGGGGCGCCCGCTTCGGCGCTCGCCGAAGTCGTGGTCCGGCAGCCCGGCTTCCTCGAAGAGCTCTCCACGCTCTGGGCGCGGACGCCGGTCGCGTGCCGGCAGGCGTGGCTGTCCTGGCAGCTGGTCCGTACGACCGCGCCGCTGTTGAGCAGCGCCTTCGCCGAGGAGCACTTCGGCTTCTACGGGACCGCCCTGACCGGCGTTCCCGAGCAGCGCGAGCGGTGGCAGCGCGGGTTGGACCTGGTCGAGTCCGGACTCGGCTACGCGCTGGGCCGCCTCTACGTCGCCGAGCACTTCCCGCCGCGCTCCAAGGAGCTGGTGCTCGAACTCATCGGCAACCTCGTGGCCGCGCACCGGCACGGCATCAGGGCCCTGCCCTGGATGAGGCCGGAGACCAAGGACCGCGCCCTGGAGAAGCTGGACGCCTTCACGTCGATGATCGGATACCCCGACCGCTGGCGCGACTACAGTGCCCTGACGGTGCGCCGCGACGACCCGGTCGGCAACGCGCAGCGCGCCGCGGCCTTCGAGTTCGACCGGGAACTGGCCGGACTCGGCGCCCCGGCGGACCGCGACGAGTGGTCCAAGACCCCGCAGACGGTCAACGCGTACTACAGCGCCGGGATGAACCAGATCGTCTTCCCGGCCGCGATCCTCCAGCCCCCGTTCTTCGACCCCGAGGCCGACGCGGCCGTGAACTACGGGGCCATCGGAGCCGTCATAGGCCACGAGATAGGCCACGGCTTCGACGACCAGGGCTCGAAGTACGACGGCACCGGCGCCCTCCGGGAGTGGTGGACCGAGGCCGACCGCGCCGCCTTCGACGAGCGGGCCGCCGCGCTGATCGCGCAGTTCGACGCGCTGGAGCCGGAGCAGGCGCCCGGGCAGCACGTCAACGGCGCGCTGACGGTCGGCGAGAACATCGGCGACATCGGCGGCTTGACCATGGCCTACCGCGCCTACCTCCGGTCGCTCGACGGTGCCGAACCACCGGTCGTCGACGGCCTCACCGGCGCACAGCGGTTCTTCCTCAGCTGGGCGCGCGTCTGGCGGTTCAAGGCCCGCGATGCCGAGGTCCGACGGAGGCTGGTGGTCGATTCGCACTCCCCGGCGGAGTTCCGCTGCAACGCCGCCGTGCGCAACCTCGCGGAGTTCCACGAGGCCTTCGGTGTCCGCGAGGGCGACGGGATGTGGCGGGACCCGGCCGACCGGGTACGCATCTGGTAACCGGGCACCCGCCCCCTCGCCCGCCTGCCCGCCTGCCCGCCTGCCCGCCTGCCCGCCGGGACGCCGGGACGCCGGGACGCCACGGTGTCCCCGACCGCTCGACCACGCCACCTCACCGCCCGCCCCACACACGTCTGGAGACCCCGCTGCGATGACCACGGCAACCTTCGAAGACCTGCGCGAGCTGATGGCGATGATGGTGGGCGACGAGAAGCACCGGGAGGCGGCGATCTCCACCGTCGACGCCCTGTGGGTCCTGTACGACCGCGTCCTGCGCGTCACCCCCGAGATGGCCGAGGACCGGGACCGGTTCTTCCTCTCCAAGGGCCACGGCCCCATGGCCTACTACGCGGTGCTGGCCGCGAGGGGCTTCATCGACCCCGCCGAGCTGCGCCGGTTCGGCACCTTCCGCTCCCCGCTCGGCATGCACCCGGACCGGTCCCTCGTGCCCGGCGTCGAGATATCCAGCGGCTCGCTCGGCCACGGGCTGCCGCTGGCCGTGGGCACGGCGCTGGGGCTGCGCGCCCGCGGCATTCCGTCCGACGTGTGGGTCCTCATCGGCGACGGCGAGCTGGACGAGGGCTCCAACCATGAGGCGATCGCCTACGCGGGCCGCGTCGGCCTGGAGCGGCTCCACGTGATCGTGGTCGACAACCATTCCGCGAGCCACGGCTGGCCGGGCGGCATGGAGAAGCGTTTCGAGGTCGAGGGCTGGTCGGCGGTACGGGCGGACGGCCGGGACCACGACGAGCTGGAGGCGGCCTTCCGCGCCCCGCACCCCGGCGCTCCACGGCTCGTGGTGGCCGACACCGGGGTGCGGTGACACCGGAGCGCGGTGACACCCGTTCCGCACCGCACCGCACCGCACCGCGGCCGTCGCCGCCCCGAGCCGGCCGACCCCGCCACGGCCGACCCACCCCGTCGTGAACCCAAGGAGGACCCCCATGGCCGGAATCATGCGTGAGCGCTTCGTCGAGGTGTCCACGCGGCTGCTGGACAGCCACGAGCGGTTGGCGGTGCTGACCGCCGACCTGACGTCAGCCCTCTTCGACGGCGCCCGCGAGCGCCACCCGCACCGGGTGCTGAACTTCGGCATCCGTGAACAACTCCTGATCAGCGCCGCCGGCGGCCTCGCGCTCGCCGGGATGCGGCCGATCGCGCACAGCTTCGCGCCGTTCCTGGTCGAGCGGCCCTTCGAGCAGATCAAGCTGGACCTCAACCACCAGGGAGTCGGGGCGGTGCTGGTCAGCGCCGGGGCCTCCTACGACATCGCGAACAGCGGACGCACCCACCAGTCGCCCGGTGACGTCGCGCTGCTGTCGACGCTGCCCGACTGGACGATCGACGTCCCCGGCCACGCCGACGAGGCCGAGGCGCAGTTACGGGAGGCGGCCGACGGCGACGGGTTGGTCTACCTGCGTCTGTCGAACCAGTCCAACGCGCACGCCCACGGCATCGTCGACGGCCGTCCGCACTGCGGCTTGCGCAGGTTGCGGCACGGCACGACGGCCGTCGTCATCGCCGTCGGCCCGCTGGCCGACGCGGTTCTGGCCGCGACCGAGGGACTGGACGTCACCGTGCTGTACGCGTCCACCGTCCGGCCCTTCGACGCCGTCGCGCTCCGGGCGGCCGTCGCGGACCAGCGGGAGCCGGCCGTCGTCCTGGTCGAGCCGTACCTCGCCGGCACCTCGGTCCCGGAGGTCGTGGACGCGCTGGGCGGCCTGTCGCATCGGGTGCTCGGACTCGGCGTCGGCCGTGACGAGTTGCGCAACTACGGCTCGCCCCGCCAGCACGCCATCGCCCACGGTCTGGACAGCGCCGGACTGCGCCGCGCCGTCGTCGGGTTCCTCGGCGAGAAGTAGCACCCGCTGCGGCCCGGCCCGGGCTGCCACGGCAGCCCGGGCCGGGGCGCTCCGCCGCGCGGTCGTCCTGGTCAGTCCCGGCCGCGCAGCGCGGGCGTGAGCACCGGCGGCAGGGACAGCACGATCAGGGCGAAGACGGCCCACAGGGCGGCGCGGGTGCCGGCCCACTGGGCGAGCGCGCCGCCGAGCAGGCCGCCCAGTGGCATGGCGCCCCAGGTCAGTACGCGCATCGAGGCGTTCATCCGGCCGAGCAGCTCGGGCGGGCAGACGCCTTGGCGGTAGCTCAGCTGGGCGACGTTGCGCAGGGAGATGCCGACGGCGAAGACGAACGAGCCCACCGGGTAGAGCAGGATGAGCCAGCCGTGGCCGGTGAAGGGCAGCAGCAGGACGAAGGGCACGATGGCCAGGCTCGGCACCCAGATGGTGCGGGCGGTCCCGAGCCTGCGGATCACCGGCCGCGCGGCCAGACTGCCCACGAATCCGCCGATGCCGTCCCCGACCAGCAGCAGGCCGTAGAGCCCCGGACTCATCCCCAAGTCCCGGACGAGCAGGATCGGTTGGACGGCCAGCAGTGCGGTGGTCGCCAGGCACAGCAGCACGCCGCTGGAGACGAGCACGCGCAGCACCGGGTGGTGGAGGACGTAGCGCAGTCCCACGGCGATCTGCTGGCGCAGCGAGCCGTGCGCCGTCTGCTCCGGCTGCGGCTCGGAACGCCGGATCGCGCCGATGGAGGCGGCGGAGACGAGGAAGCTGACCGCGTCCACCATGAGGGCGCCGACCGGTCCGGCCGCCTGGACCAGCCAGCCGCAGACCGCCGGGCCGCTGAACTCGGCGCCCCGGTTGGCCGTCTGCAGCACCGCGTTGCCCTCCGTCAGCCGGTCGCGTCCGACCAGGAACGGCAGGTACGACAGGTGGGCGACGTCGAAGAACACCGTGGCCGTGCCGGCCAGCACCGCCACCGCGTACAACTGGGCCAGCGTGAGGACGCCGAACGCGTAGGCCAGCGGTATCGAGGCCAGCAGGGCGAATCGCAGCAGGTCGGCCGCGACGAGCACCGGTCGGCGCCGCATCCGGTCCACCCACGCCCCGGCCGGCAGGCCGGCCACGGCGACCGGGATGGTGGAGGCCGCCGTGAGCAGGCCCATCTGGAAGGCCGAGGCGTGAAAGGTGCTCAGGGCCACCAGCGGTATCGCCAGCATGGTGACCTGGCTGCCGAACTGGCTGACGGTGTCGCCGGTGAGCAGCAGTTGGAAGCCCCGGTGGGCGCGCAGCAGGGATCGGGCCGGCGCGGCGGCTGTCGCGGGAGGCTTGGACGAGGTGGTCATGACAGGGGTCTCCCCACGGATCGGGCCGTCGTGCGGGTGTGTCGGGGCGCGCGAAGAGCCTCCGGCAGACCGGCGAGGGCCCTTTCGCGCCCCGAGCGTAGAGCATGTGCGGCGGGCTCCCGGCGGTTTCCGGACCACCCGGCGCCGCGGACGGGAGGCCCCCGGGAGCCTCCTCGAACGTGACGTCTCACGACCCGACGAACCGGATCCTCCCGTCGGGCACGCGGGGTTGACCGTCGACAGGGATCGGCCTTACGTTTTTAGTGACTGACCGTCAATTCATATGGGAAGACGGGGAATCAGTCACTCGCGACGAGACGAGGAGATCATTGTGAGCATCGACACCCTGATCACGCCCACCGAGGACGAGCTGCGCGCCGCGGCGATCGACGAGCTCGACGAGTTCGACGGCGACGCTCCGATGCTCATGCAGAACATCGACTTCGCCTGACAGTCGCGCACATCCACGACGTGACCGACGGTTGGGCGGCCGGTGCCACCCAACCGTCGGCCACGGTGTCAACTCGTGACGGGAGAGCCACCGGTGCCGGTGAGCACGCTGACTGATCTGCTGGAGGACGGCAGCGACCTGCGCACGGCGTACCACGGGAGTGAAACCCTGGTCCTGCGCGACGCGGTCGCCCTCGACGGGCTGCCGCGCATCAGCGACATCCTCGCGCTGATCGACGGCAGCCTGCTGCGCCGCCCCTACTTCTCCGTCCTCCAGGAGGGCCTGGCGCCCTCCGACAGCGAGGTCCTGGCGACCCGCGAGGTCGCCGGCAGCCGCGTCGACGGGTTCATCGACCCCGTCGGAGTGGGCCGACAACTCGCGGACGGCGCCACCCTCAAGCTCAACCAGGTCGAGGACTGGCACCCCTTCCTCCGGGACGTCAACGACGCGCTCAACGCGGTCTTCCCCGCCGAGTCGAAGGCGTTCCTCTTCTACACGCCGGCGGGCAAGCGCGGCATGCTCCCGCACCGCGACGGCTCCCGCGTCGTCGCCGTCCAGCTCGAAGGCGCCAAGGAATGGCACCTGTACGACGCGCCCCCGGAGGCCAGTGCCGGGCTGGATGTGGACACCTCCGAGGAGCAGGTCGTCGTCCTCGAACCCGGCGACCTCCTCTACCTGCCGCACGGCACCGGGCACGCCGCCACCGCGATCGACCGCGCCTCCCTGCACGTGACCTTCACGCTCACCGAGCCCTCGCCGTCGGCACTGGTGCAGGCGTACATCGACGCGTGGATCGCCTCCGGCCGCCCCGCCGGGGCCGGCCGTGACGCCACCTCAGCGCTCGCCCGGGCCGCCGCGCTGCTGGCCGACCTCAAGGACTTCGCCTCCGGCGTCGACAGCGCCACGCTCGTCGACCGGGCCCTCACCACCGCACGCCTGCGGGACGGATCACGATGACGCGGACCGAACCCCACGCCGACGTCGACACCGGCCTCGCCGGCTGGCTCGCCGAACGCCGCGACGGCCCGACCGCCCGCACGGCCCTGTCCGACGGCACGGGCCTGTTCGGCGGCATCGCGCTGTCCGACGGCATGGCGCTGCCGACCGCCGCCGACGTGCTCGGCACGATCGACTGCGGCCTGCTCGCCCACCCCTACCTGGAGGTCTACCGGGGCGGCGCCCGGCTGCCGGCCACCGAGGTCTTCACGGCTCGCAGGGTCCAGAACCACAAGGTCACCGGCTTCGTCCACCACCGCAACGTCACCGGGCAGTACCGGGCCGGCGCCGTCCTGCGGCTGCCGTCCGTCACCGACTGGCTGGCACCCGCACGACCTGCCCTCGAAACCGTCCGCGCGGTGCTCGGCCGGCACATCGAGGCGACCGCCTACCTCGCGGCGGCCGGATCCCCGGTGGCGTACGCCGAGGCGACCGTGGACGCCGTCGTCCTCGTGTGCTCCGGCAGCGTCGCCTGGCACGCCGGCGAGGCGGACTCCGCGCCGCTGGAGGCCGCGGCCCGCACCGCCGTGTACGTTCCGGCCGGCACCACCCGAGGCGCCCTCGCCGGCGACAGCGGGGACTGCCTGCTGCTCGTCCTCGCCGAACGGCCGCCGGCCACGGCCGAGATCGTCAAGGCCCTGCGGCGGGCCGGCTCCGCCCACGTGGAGCAGCAGGAGACCCACCGGAGCCACCACCTGATGCCCGTCGACCGGAAAGCGGACTGGGTGCTCGGCGAACTCGCCGGACACTTCGCCGCCATGGACCCGGCCGACCTGCTGCGCCTCGCCGCCGGCCGCCCTTGACGGGCCCGACCACCGACGGCCCGGGGCCCCCGGCCGCGACGAAAGCCCCGCGTCGGCCGCCGGACGCCGGACGCCCCCGACCAGCGGGCCCAACCGGAGGATCTCCCGTGGACCAGAGCCTCGCCCTGCGCAGCCGTTCCCTCGACGAGGTCGAGTGGCTGGCGCAGTCGCTGTTGGAACGGGTCGGTGTCACCCGGGTCGGCGACGTGACCGACCTGGACGTCCTCGGCATCCCGGTCTACCACTCCGTGCGCCCGCTGGCCGCCCCCGGACTCAACACCGTCACCAGCGGGAAGGGCTACACCCGTCAGGGGGCCCGGGTCTCGGCGATGATGGAGGCCATCGAACGTCGCTACTGCGAACCGGACGGCCGCCCCGAACCGCCGCTACCGTACGAGGTCATGAGCGAGCGGATGCCGACGCTCGACCCCCGGCGGCTCGTCCCCCGCCGCGGCCACCACTGGACGCCGCAGACACCCACCACCTGGTGGCCGATGCACTGCCTGCGCAACGACGTCGACATCGCGGTGCCCGCGGTCGCCGTCTTCACGCCCTTCCCCCACGAGGGCGGACTGATGTCCTCCAACACCATCGGCCTGGCCGCGGGCAACGACCCCGTCGACGCCACCGTGCAGGCGCTGTACGAGGTCATCGAACACGACAGCACGGCCTTCGGCGAGAAGCTCGGTCTCGGCCACCTCGTGCCGCTCGACACCCTCCCCGACGCGCACCGGGAACTCGTCGAGCGCTTCGAGCGGGCCTCGATCAGCGTCACCGTCCACGCCTACACCGGCGCCCTGCCCGTCCCCACCTTCCTCGTCACCACCGACGACACCCACTCCCGCGACGGCATGCTCTTCACCGGAGGAGCGGGCTGCCACCTCAACCCGGAGATCGCCCTGATGCGGGCGCTCACCGAGGCCGCGCAGTCCCGCCTCATCGTGATCGCCGGGGCGCGCGAGGACCTGGAGGGCCAGGCGTACCGGCGCCACGCCTCGTACGACGAACTGCGCGACTACCTCCACGCCTGGAGCGAGGGCCGGCCGTGGCTGCCGTTCCACGCGATCCCCGACCGCGGCTCCGGCGACAACGCGGTCGACCTGGCGTTCCTGCTCGACATGCTCGGGGAGCACGGCCTGCACCTCGTCCTGCGCACCAGCCTGGCCCCCGAGGGCCTTCCCTTCTCCATCGTCAAGGTCGTGGTACCGGGCAGCGAGTTCACCCACGTCGACCACCTGCGGGCCGGCGTGCGCCTGCTCAAGGCCCGCACGGCGGAACGACCGGATTGGACGGCGGCATGGCGGTGACACTGACGGTGTACGCAGGCAGTTCCCTACTGCCCCGGGACACGCGACAGCTGTGCGGAACCGCCGACTCCCTCGGGATCGACCTGGCCGTGCGGCCACCGATCATCCGCGGCGACCTGCTGCGGACCCCGGTCGAGGGCAAGTGGAACAACCGCGCCCTGATCCTGGACGGGGAGTTCGGCCAGAACCTCTCGGTCTCCGTCACCGAGATCCGCGAGTACCTCGGACGCGGCCTCTACCTCGCCGGTGCCTCGTCCATGGGCGCACTGCGCGCCGTGGAATGCCGCACGCTCGGCATGATCCAGCACGGCTGGGTCTGCGAGCAGTACCTCGCCGGGCACGTCGAGGCCGACGCCGAGGTCTCCCTGCTGATGGACCCGGTCACCAGCGAAGCCCTCACCGTGCCGCTCATCAACGTGCGGTGGCTGCTGCAGCACCTGGTCGAACGCGGCGAGCTGGACACCGCGACCGCCGCGACCGCCCTGGAGGCCGCCCGACGCGTGAACTACCGCGCCCGAATCCCCGAGGCGCTCGCCAACGCCTTCCGGCGCGCCCTGCCCGCCGACGCCTCGGATCTGCTGGCACGGCAGTTGGAACCCGACACGATCCCCGACTGGGACCGCAAGCGGCTCGACGGCATCGAAGCCGTCGGGGCCGAACTGCACGCCCTCGCCCGCTTCCCCGCCCACACCTGACACCTGACACCTGACACCGGCCCCCGCCCCGGCCCCGGCCCCGGTCCCGGTCCCGGCCCCCGGGGCCGCGCACACCTCCGGGACCCGGCAGCCACTGTGGCCTCTCCCACCTGCGAATTCAACGAATTGTGACGCGAACACCTCCGCGTGCTGCGGGGGCGTTTCGTCTTCGTGTCCACATGCCCTGATCCCTGGTGCCACCTGTCGCTCGCACACAGACTGGCTTCTGCACGGTCGTGCAGCCACCCCTTGGATCGAGGAAGTTCCATCCGCATGCCCAGTTCCCCCAGACCCGGCGCTCCCCAGCCGCACCCGCCGCATCCGGTGGGGAGGTGCCGTCCGTGCTCCGGTACGTGACACGCAGGGCGGCGGGCTGGTTCCTGGTGATCGCCGTGGCCACCAACGCCACGTATTTCCTGGCCAGTTGGTTCCTCGACCCGCGTTCGAACTTCAAGGAGCTGCGCCCGGTCCGCACCGAGGAGCAGATCTCCCGGGCCCTGGCCCCCTACAACCTCGACCCGCACGAGCCGCTGCTCCACCGCTGGTGGGACTGGCTGACCGGGGTGGTCCTGCGCTTCGACTGGGGCCGCTCCCCCGTCGGGGTCCGGGTGAACGGGGAGATCGGCTACCGCTCCCTGGTCAGCGCCGAACTGGTGATCGGCGCGACGGTCCTGTCCGTCGTCGTCGGTGTCGCGCTCGCGGTCCACACCGCCTCGCGCCAGTACGGCTGGCGGGACCGGGCCGCCCAGGCCCTGTCCATGGCGCTCTTCAACGTCCCGGTGTCCATCGCCGCCCTCGCCCTGGTGCTGCTGGCCATCCGGCTGAACGAACAGGCGGGTTGGCACTTCCTGTACGTCGCGGGGGAGAACTCGCCCGACGTGGAAGGGTTCTGGGCGACGATCGGCGACCGGCTGCTGCACCTGATCCTGCCGACGCTGACGCTCACCCTGACGGGGTACGTGGGCTACCACCTCACCCAGCGCTCCCTGCTGCTGGACGTCATCGGCTCCGACTTCGTGCGCACCGCCCGGGCCACCGGGCTCACCCGCGCCCAGGCGATCCGCCGGCACGCCCTGCGCACCGCTCTGATCCCCACCGCCCAGTCCGTGGCCTTCAGCATCCCGGCCGTCTTCACCGGCGCGGTCCTCACGGAGACGATCTTCGGCTGGAACGGCATGGGCCAGTACTTCATCCAGACCATCAGCAAGAACGACGTGCACGGCACCGTGGCGACCGCCGCCTTCGCCGCCGCCCTGACCGCGGTCGGCGCGATCCTCGCGGACATCGCCACCGTTCTTCTCGACCCGAGAGTGCGGGTGAGCTGAGATGGGCACCCCTGTGAGTCCCGACGCGACCGCCGAAGGCGTCCCGGCCACCGACCCCGGGTCGGCCACCGGTCCGCTGCTCACCGAACAGGACGGGCGGGACGGGCGAGACGTGCACGACCGGAACGACGGTCGCTACCTGGGACGGCGCCGTCTCTACCTGCGGCGCTTCCTGCGCAACCGGACCGCCGTCGCCGGCGTGGTGATCTTCCTGCTGCTCGTGCTGTTCAGCGCGCTCGGCGACCTGTTCACCCCGTACGGCTACGCGGACACCGACTTCTCGGCCCTGACCCAGTCCCCCGGCGCCGAGCACTGGTTCGGCACCAACCAGGGCGGCAACGACGTCTACGCCGCCGCCGTGCACGGCCTCCAGCGCTCGCTGGTGATCGCGGTGACCGTCTCCCTGCTGACCGTCGCCATCGCCGCGGTCGTCGGCGCGGGCGCCGCCTACTTCGGGGGCCGGGTGGAGAAGGCCACTCTCGCCCTCATCCACTTCCTGCTGATCGTGCCCTCCTTCCTGATCCTCGCCCTGGTCTCGCACCGGCTCGCCGGCGACTGGCGGGTCCTCGTCCTCGTCCTGACGGTGTTCGGCTGGATGTCCACCGCCCGGGTGGTCTGGTCGGTGTCGACGTCCCTGCGCGAACGCGACTACGTGCGCGCCGCGGAGTACATGGGCGTACGCCCCCTGCGCATCGTGGTGCGCCACATCATCCCCAACCTGGGCTCCCTGCTCATCGTCAACCTCACCCTGGGCGTGGTCTCCACCGTGCTCAGCGAGACCGCCCTGTCCTTCCTCGGCTTCGGCGTCCAGACCCCCGACGTGTCGCTGGGCACGATGCTCGCCGACGGCGCGGGCACCATCACCAGCGCCCCCTGGCTCTTCGCCTTCCCCGCCGGGCTGACCGTACTGCTCACCGTCTCGATGACCTTCGTCGGCGACGGTCTGCGCGACGCCCTCGACCCCACGTCCACCACCGGCGCGGCCGGAGGCCGACGATGACCCTCGCACCCGCCCACCGCACCGGGCCCACGGCCGGACCCACCGGCCTCACCGACCCCACTGGCCTCAGCGGCCTCACCAGGCCCGCACCCGTCCTGTCCGTACGCGACCTGCGGGTCTCCTTCCCCTCCGAGGCCGGACCGGTGGAGGCCGTGCGCGGCGTCGACTTCGACCTCCTGCCCGGGCGCACCCTGGGCATCGTCGGCGAATCCGGCTCCGGCAAGTCCGCCACCGCCCTCGCCGTCATGGGCCTGCTGCCGCCCACCGCGCGGCTCGGCGGCCGGATCCTGCTGGGCGGCCGCGACCTGGCCGCCATGGACGACAAGGAACTCTCCCGGGTGCGCGGCAAGGACATCGGCATGGTCTTCCAGGACCCGATGTCCGCGCTCGCGCCCATCTTCAGCGTCGGCCGGCTGCTCTCCGAGGCCCTGCGCGTGCACCGGGAGCTGTCCAGGAAGGACGCCTGGGAGCAGGCGGTGGAACTGCTCGACCTGGTCGGCATCCCCGACCCGCGCGAACGCGCCAAAGCGTTCCCGCACGAGTTCTCCGGCGGCATGCGCCAACGCGTCGTCATCGCGCTGGCCATCGCCAACAAACCCTCGGTGCTCATCGCCGACGAGCCCACCACGGCGCTCGACGTCACCGTCCAGGCCCAGATCCTCGACGTGCTGCGCCTGGCCCAGCGCGAGACCGGTGCCGGTCTCGTCCTGATCACCCACGACCTGGGCGTGGTGGCCGGCCACGCCGACGACGTCGCCGTCATGTACGCCGGACGGATCGTCGAGCACGCGAGCGTCGACGAGCTCTTCCGCCGTCCGACGATGCCCTACACCGCCCGACTGCTGGCCAGCGTCCCGACCGTGGACGGCGGTGTCCAACGGCCCCTGGTCCCGGTCGGCGGAGAGCCGCCGTCCCTGGTCGGCCTGCCCGGCGGCTGCCCCTTCGCGCCGCGCTGCGCGGTGGCCCTGGACGTGTGCCGGACCACCGAACCGGACCTGACCGCGCCGGACTCGACCACGCCGGACTCGACCACGCCGGTCCTGACCGCGCCGGACCTGACCACGCCGAAGCTGACCGCACCGGCCGGGCAGCCCGGGCGCGCCGCCTGCCACCGCGCGCAGGAGATCGCCGACGGAAGCCTCGACCCGGTCGGGGCGGCCGCCCCCGTGCCACCGGCCGCGTCCGGGGAGCGGACGGCCGGCGACGTGGTCCTGCGCGTCGAGGACCTGGTCAAGACCTTCCCCGTCACCAAGGGGGCCCTGCTCAAGCGCCGAGTGGGGACCCTGCACGCGGTCAACCACGTCAGCTTCGAACTGCGCGCGGGCGAAACCCTGGGCCTGGTCGGGGAGTCCGGCAGCGGAAAGACCACCACGCTGCGCGAGGTGCTGCGGCTGCGCGCCCCCGAGGGCGGCCGCATCGAAGTGGCCGGCACCGACGTCGCCACGCTGCGGTCGGCCGCCCAGGTGCGCGAGCTGCGGCGCGAGGTCCAGATCGTCCTCCAGGATCCGACGGACGCCCTGGACCCCCGGCTGACCGTCTTCGACCTGCTGGCCGAACCGCTCCAGGCCGCCGGCGCCGACCGGACGGCCATCCGTTCCCGGGTCACCCGGCTCCTCGACCTGGTGGGTCTGGACCGCGCCGTGGGCGACCGCTTCCCCGCCGCCCTGTCCGGCGGCCAGCGCCAGCGCGTCGGCATCGCCCGCGCCCTGGCCCGCGAGCCGAGGCTGCTGGTCCTGGACGAGCCGCTGTCCGCCCTGGACGTCTCCGTACAGGCCGAGATCATCAACCTGCTCGCCCGGCTGAAGCGCGAACTGGGCCTGGCCTACCTGGTGGTGGCGCACGACCTGGCCGTGGTGCGCTACTTCTCCGACCGCATCGCGGTGATGTACCTCGGACACGTCGTCGAATCCGGCGCCACCGAGGAGATCTTCGCCCGGCCCCGGCACCCGTACACGAAGGCCCTGCTGTCGGCGATCCCGGTCCCCGACCCGGAACGCGAGCGCCACCGCGAGCGCATCGTCCTCGCGGGCGAGCAGCCCAGCGCCGCCCGGCTGCCGCAGGGCTGCGTGTTCGTCGACCGCTGCCCGCTCCACCGGGAGGCCGACGAGGGCGTACGGACGCGCTGCCGCACCGAACGGCCGGCGACCGTCGGCACCCCGGACGGCTCCGACCACCAGTACGCCTGCCACGCGGTCTGACACCAGCGCCTTCCCTTCTCTTCTCTTCTCTTCCCTTCTCACCGATTCCCACCAAGGACATCCCATGCGTCGCAAGCTCGCCCTGCCCCTCGCGCTCGCCGCGGCCGTCTCGGTCGCCGCCACCGCGTGCTCCTCCTCGTCCTCCTCCGGCGGCGCCCCCGGTCAGGAGGCCAAGAACACCGCCCAGGTCGCGTCCTCGGTCACCGACTACAACCCCCAGCCGTACGAGAACATCAAGGACGGCGGCACCTACACCACCGCGGGGACCTTCGACGAGCAGGGCAACCCCTTCAACGTCAACGGCACCCTGAACGCGCTGCGGATCTGGTCCTGGTACAACGCCGACGCCATCACCTACTCGCCCACCGGCGAGGTCCAGTACAACCCGGACTACTACAGCGACGTGAAGGTCACCGTCGAGGGCGGCGACCAGAAGGTCGTCATCACCCTCAACCCCAAGGCCGTGTTCAACGACGGCACCCCGATCGACTGGCGGGCCATCGAGGCCACCTGGAAGGCCAACAACGGCTCGGACAAGGACTACGCGGCCTCCTCCACCGACGGCTACGACCGCATCACCTCCGTCACCCGGGGCGCGGACGACAAGCAGGCGGTCATCGCCTTCAAGGGCGTCAACGCCTCCTGGTCCGCGCTGTTCACCACCTTCCTGCACCCCCAGGCCGCCACCGTCGACAACTTCAACAAGGCGTACGTCAAGACGGCCCACCCCGAATGGGGCACCGGACCGTACACCGTGGGCACCTGGGACGACCACTCCGGCAACATCACCTTCGTACGCAACCCCACCTGGTGGGGCCGGACCGGCAAGCTCGACAAGCGCGTCTACGTCAACCTGGAGAGCGCCGCCTCGATCAACGCCTTCAAGAACGGCGAAATCGACTACGCCCCCGTCGGAACTGCCGAGAACCTCAAGCAGGTGAAGACGGTCAAGGACGCCGGGATCCGCAGCGGCGGCAGTCCCTTCGAGTACGCGCTGTACCTCAACACCAAGTCCCCGCTCCTCGGCGACGTCCAGGTCCGCAAGGCGGTGCAGGAGAGCATCGACCGCACGCAGATAGCGAAGATCCGCTTCCAGGGCCTCGACTACACCGAGCCGCTGCCCGGCTCGGCAGTGCTCTACAGCTTCCAGCAGGGCTACCAGGACAACGTCGCCACCGTGCTGAAGTACGACCCGGAGGAGGCCCGGAAGACCCTGGACGCGGCCGGCTGGCAGCCCGGGGCCGACGGCATCCGCGCCAAGGACGGCAAGCAGCTCGAACTCGGCTACACCCTGCTCGGCGACGGCCCCATCGAGAAGGCCACCGCCGGAGCGTTCACCGCGATGCTCAAGGCCGTCGGCGTGAAGGTGGACGTCAACAAGGTCTCCGAGAACGACTTCTCCAAGGTGCTCAGCGACCGCCGCTTCGACCTGTTCATCTCCGGCAACCGCTCGACGGACCCCTTCGGCGCGCGGTACCTGTGCGACTTCTACTGCTCGGACCGTGACTCCAACATCACCGGCTCCGGCACCCCCGAGCTGGACAAGGAGATCCGCGCCACCGGAGAGATCGCCGACCTCGGCCAGCAGATCGCCGCCGCCAACAAGGTCGAGCAGAAGGCCCTCCAGCAGTACGCCTTCCTGCCGCTCTACAGCGGCCCCTCCACCTACGGCATCCGCAAGGGCCTCGCCAACGTCGGTGCCACCATCTTCCACAGCCCGCTGCCCGAGACCATCGGCTGGCAGAAGTAGCACGCCGGCAGCGGTACGCGGGCCGACTCGCCGGCGCGGCGGTCCGCTCGCCGGGGCGCCTGCGTACGGACGGAGCGGACGTCAGAGGGCTGGTGGCCAGGGACCGGCGAGCAGTCGTGCGGCCTCGGCGACGATCCTCGCGGCGATGGCCTCCTTTGATTCGGCGACGGCGGGGCTCCAATCCTCGTACTGGATGCCCTCGCTGACGATCGGCTGCAGCGTGTCGGGGTGGCCGAGCGGTGACCACACCTCGTGGCCCAGGAGGTCGGCACCGATGGCCGGGTGCATGCTGCCCTTCACGATCAGGGTGAGCCACCAGCGGGCGAGCTCCCAGCGGATCTCGCGTTCCTCCGTGGGGGCGTCCGCCAGCAGATCGAGCTCGTCCATCACCTGGTCGAAGAGCCTGGCCGCCTCCGGCTCCTCGGAACGCCCGAGCCCGGCGAGCAACCGCAGCGAGGGTGTGTCGACATCCAGAACGAGCGCCACCAGGCCGGCCCGGATCAGCTGATCCGCGCTGACGTGGCGTCCCAGGAAGCGTTCGAGAGCCAGCATCCGCAGGTCGGCGAGCGCCTCCCGCGAGGTGCGGGCGCAGGGGTCGTACGGCGTCGTGCAGAGGGCCGGACGCGGGGTGCCGTTGTTCTCCGCGAGGACGTGGGACCAGAAAGGGACAGTGGCGCGGGCGGAGTCCAACTGCCCGGGCAGGCCGGCGAACTCGTGGCGGAGGTAGTCGGTGAGGTCGGCCCCGTAGAGGATGATGTCGGTCTGGTGGACCGACAGGACCGGGTGTCCGACCTGTCCGGGAATCCCCGGCAGGTAGCGGTGGCCGAAGACCGGGACGAGCTGGGGGACATCGGCCAGGAAGGACCGCGCGATCCTCACCGCGGCCTCGGCCTCCTGCGGCCGCTCGCCCCACACCGGGTGCCAGAAGCCGTTGTGACGGACGTCGAAGAGCGTGCCCTCGACCGGCCGGTCGAGGCGCTCCCGCAGCACGGCCGGATCGCCGTCGCGCCAGTCGGGCCAGCCCTCCCCCAGCGGAAGCCCCGCCCCCAGGAAGACCCGGTGGTCGGCAGCGAACCGGAAACCGAACCGTGCCTCCACGGCGTCCAGCTCCCGCTCGCCCATGCCGGCGGAGATGTCGGCACCGTGCAGGCGGTGGAGGGCCCGCGCGGCTGCGGCCGTGAGAGGACGAGGCGGCTGAAGAGTCACCCACTCAGCCTAGTCGGCCCGGGCCCTGGACCCCGCCGCAGGGCAACGGCCGGGCCCCGCACGTCCGAGTCGCGAGGGGCGGCCGGCCGGGCCCGCACCCGGGAAGCCTGCCATCAGGACCTCTCGCCGCCGGCGGCACCGAGCAGGCAATGCTTCGCGCCGCACTGTCACAATTCGGTGACTGGGTGTCATAGGCGTGTTCTAGAGTTCCTGACGAAGAGCCGCAGACGGTGGTGTGGTGCAGAAGGGTGGCCGTGTGGAATCGAGGGGCCTGTCCGTCGCGGACTGCGGACGTCTACCGACCAGTGTCGTCGCCGAGGCCGCAGAGTCGGACTTCGAGGTGCTCGTGCGGACGGCGATCGCCGACGCCACGCGCCCTCCCGTCCGGCGCAGCACCAGAGCGTGGCTGCGGTCGCTGGAGATGCACCTGGACTGGGTGGACGCACTGTTGTTCGCCGAGGGTGAGCTCCAGATCGCCGTGGAGCGGCTCTCGTACCAGCGGGACCCTCGGGTCGAGGCGAACGAGAACCGGCTGCGGTGGGTCCGCCGGGCCCTGGCCGAAGCACGCGGTCTGGCCAACGACTACAGGCTGGAGGTTCACCGCTCCCGCGAGGATGTCCGTGACCACCTCGACGCCGTCCACGTCGCCCAGCGGTGGCTGCGCCGGCACTTCACCGAGGAAGGCGACCTGATCAGGGAGGCCCTCTGCGGAAGGGCCGGAATCGCCGCGCACGTTCCCAAACCGCCGGACGCCAGGGACGGCCTGCACGCAATCGAGATGGCCGCCGCGAGTGGAGCGATCGACGCCCCGCTCACCACCGCGGTCTCCATGCTGATCAAGGCGCCGTGGGAGCCCTTCCGCAGCACGGTGGCCCGTGACATCAACCAGCAGGATGCCCGCAACACCCTGCTGCGGCACCCCCTTCTGCTGCGCCGCTGGCACCAGGCCCTGCTGGAACTGCTGGAGGAGTGCACGCCCCGGGCCCACGCCGTCTCCGCACGCGCGTTGGGCGACCTCGAGATCGATCTGTATGTGCTGGGGCACGCCGAGGCCATGCGGACCCTGAACAACCGACGGTTCTTCGTCGCCGTGCTCCAGCGCCTGGCCGAGTACGAGCGCACCGTCCGGAGGCTGTCCAAGGAAGTCGCCCGATGGGACCTCAAGCGCAAGGAGCCGTGGGCCGGCATCGAACCCGAGGTCCAGGCCGAACTCGCCCGCCGGCACCCGGGCGAGTACGCCTTCGTCCGCCGCTCCCTCGACCCGTACGGTGAGGAGTTCGGTAGCCGCACCCTCGATCCGACCTGGCGGAACAACCATCAGCGCTGGTCCGAGCTTCGGCGCCAGGTGATGGCCGCGCTCGCGGACGGAACGTGGCAGACCACAGTCCTGCCGAAACAACGCGCGGACTCCGACGTCAAGCACGACGTCGACCGCGCGACTCGCAACGCCGAGCTCAGGCGGAAGGTCCAGGCCGGTCTGCTGACCCCCAAACAAGCCAAACGCAAGCGCGAGCAGGACAACCGGCGACGCCGGACCCTTTGAGCTCCGGACGTCCCTTCCCGGAAACGGGCAGCAATCACCGGGACCCCGGACACCCCCGTTCCCGCGGTCCCGGCCGGCTGTCACGGCCTGGCACTGCGCACCAGCCCGGCGGCCATGGCCACCTCGCCGCACCGTTCGCCGGGCAGCAGCACGTCCGGCCTCCGACGTCCCTTCGGCCCACCCGGCGTCGCGACGGCCTGCCGCCACCGGACCTGCAGCGCCTCGACATCGGCTTCCAGGACCAAGCAGTTGACCGAGCACAGCGAGAACAGCGAGTTAGTGGCTATTGTGACGCTCCATTCCAGGTCGATGTTGAGAGGCCGGGATCGCCCCGGCGGGCCGGGATCGCCCCGGCGGGCCCGGCCGCGCGGCTCAGCCGAGACCCTCGGAGTAGGGGCGGACGGATGCGTCGCCTTCCATGACGATGCCGTACACGTCGTCCGTGGTGAGCTTCTGCTGTGTCCGGTCTCCCTCGAAGAACACGACACGGCGGCGGTGCGGCATGCCGCCGAATCGGTCGATGACGTCCTGGGCGATGCCGGGCAGCAGCTCGGCGGGTGCCGAGACGGCGCCGAGGGCGCCGTCGGCGGGTTTGCCGGTGTGCGGGTCGAGGATCAGGCTCCAGGCGCCGTTGGCGGCGAGGATCTGCAGGAGGTACGTGTACGTGCTCCGTCGGGCGCCGTCCTGCGGGGCGGCCGGTGAGGGGCGCCGGTCTCGTTTGCGCACCACAGTGATCAGGTAGTCGGTGTCCCGCGCGGTGCCGGCCAGGACGTGCATGCGCCTGGAGCGCCCCCAGGCGTCGGGGGCCAGTACGCCTTCGCGTTCCAGGTCGAGCAGCAGGGAGCGGGCGAGTCCGTCGCGGGTCGAGTCGTCGCTCATGGTTCCGGGGCCGGCTCTGCGGACGTGGAGGAGGGGCGCGTCGTCGGGGATGAGGGGGAGGAACTTGGTCACCACGGCGAGGGCTTCGTCCGTCGTCGGGCGGATCAGGCCGTCCCGGACGACGATCACGCCTTCGATGCGGTCGGGGTCCGTCGGCGTCACGTCGTGGCGTCCGGTGGGGAGTACGGGCGTCGTCAGGGGCTTGGGGCCGCAGCCGGCGTTCGCGCAGTAGCCGCCGACCGGTTCCGCCACGTCGACGGGGTCCGTGTACGAGGGCGGCTGTTTCCCCCTCAAACAGTCCCTGCACAGCGTGTACCGGCAGCTCTGGCATTGCAGGCCGACCGGGTTCGTCACGTTGATGCGCCCACCCTGGTCGACAATCGTGTGGGTCGAGTACCAGCGGCCGTGGCAGGCCGAGCACTCCGTCGTGACGGGCGCCAGCAGTGCGCTCGCCCGTTGCACATCGGTCGGTGGTTCGGGGGACGTGAGCCGTGGCGTGCGGCCCTGGCACAGGACCGTGAGGGCCACGAAGAGCGCGTCGGCGTGCTCCGGATCACGGCGCAGGTGGCGCAGGGCCTCGTCCAGCGCGGTACGGTGTCGTCCCTCCCCCAGCAGTCCTGCCACCGTGTTCCGCAGGTCCGTGAGGTGAGGCGCTCGTTGCCATTCCGACAGTTCGAATCGCCGCATGGGGATCACCGCCAATCCGTGAGTTCGGCCGCTTCGGCAAGCCGCCCGGCCCCGATCAGTGCGTGCACGGCCGTCTGCCGTACGGTCGCGAGGAGCGCCGGCGGCAGTGGTGCGGCCAGCAGCCGGTTGAGCTGGTTGACGGCCTCGTCGAACCGGCCGAGCCGGATCAGCGCCTGGGCCAGCGCGAGTGCCCTGCGTTGCTGGTCGATCCGGGGCAGGGGGATCCCCGGGGAGTCGACCGGTGGGCTGTGGACCGCTCGGGCGAGCATCCTGGCGAGCATGGGGAACGACTGCGGACGCTCCGACATGTGGTGCTGCAGGCAGCTCGACACGAGGATGCTGATGCCCTCGCCGGGCGGGGTGACGGGTACCTGGGTCAGCTGCGACTGCCCCCAGTAGTAGAGCTCTTCCTGCCGGCGTTCCGGGCCCGGGGAGGCGTAGTAGTCCAGCAGCTGCGCCTGCTGGGTGGCCGGGTCGGGCGCCAGGGCGAAGGGGTAGGGGAGTTTGCCCGTGCATGCTTCGTAGAGGAGCACGCCGAAGGAGAAGATGTCGGCGCGGGTGTCGCTGGGTTCCCGGCGCAGCACCTCGGGCGCGGCGTACGCCCAGGTGCCGCCCCGCGCGCTCGCGAAGCGTCCGTCCTCAATGCGCACCCGCTGGGCCAGGCCGAAGTCGGCGACCTTGGCCTGACCGTTGTCGTCGATGAGGACGTTCGACGGTTTGAGGTCGAGGTGGGCGACCTCGACGACCTCGGACAGGTGGGCCATGCCGGCGCACACCTGCTGCAGGATTCCGGCGAGTCCGGGCCCGTGCCGCAGCCGGATCAGGTCGGTCAGGGTCGAGGGCGCGTAGTCGAGGACGATGCCCGGCCGACCGCGCACATCGATGACGTCGAGCATGGTGACGGTGTGCCGGTGCGGTTCGAGTCCGAGCAGCATCGCGAGTTCGCCGTCGCCGACGAGTGTGCCGGACAGCGGGGTCTTGATCGCGCGTCGGCCTCCGAGCTCGAGGTCGTCGACGATGAGCACCCATGCCTGCCCGCCGCGGCGGATCTCGGCCACCGCCCAGCGGCCGGACAGCACCTCGCCGAGGGCGGCGGGCGCGCCCGCGGCCGGTGGTGGTGGTTCGTGCGGTCCGTCGGCCGTCAGGTCGGTGTTGGTGTTCACCGTTCGGCTTTTCCCTTCACTCGGGTGCCTCCGGCGTCATGTCCGCGTTCGGGTCGAAGAGGTCGGGTACGGAGAACTCCACCAGCATCGTTCCGCTCGCGACGCTCAGCCGGTCCTTGTCCCCGACCGGGCAGGAGTCCCCCTTGGCGAGCCTCAATTGGCGTGTGGCGCCGACCAGGAACGCGGGGTGGGAGCCCAGGTGCCGGTAGGTCAAGGTCGTGCCGATCAGGGCGAGATGACCGTGGAAGCGGCTGTCGCGCCGGTCCGGCAGGTACACCCGGTTGTGGGCGTTGCGGCCGAACGAGACGTTGAAGTCGTCGGTTTCCAGGATGAGTTCCTTCGTGCCGTCGCGCAGCCACGACAACCGGAGGATGCCGTCGGTGAAGCGACGGGCCGGCGCGGCGAGACCCAGACGCTCGGGGGCGAGCGCGACGAGTCGCTCGGCCGGGGCGAGCAGCACGGTGTCGCGGTTCCAGTTGCCCGCGTTGAGGCGCGCCGACACGATGCCGATGACGCTGCCCGTCCCGGTGAGCAGCACGGGTGCGCCGCTCATGCCCGGCTGGGCGTGTCGGCAGCTCACTTTCACCCATTCCCGGCCGTTTTGCGCCGTGGTGCCGACGTAGTGGCCGACGCCGGAGTCGTAGTCGCGGGACACGGTGAATCCGCGGAGGTGGACCGGGTCGCCGGGGGTGGCGCGCGTGTGCGAGGCGAGCGTCATCGGCTTCCAGTCGTCGGCTTCGCGTACCTGGATCAGCGCCACGTCGGTCGCGCTGTCCGAGGGCGGCGAGCAGTCGACGGGGAGCGAGATTCCGGGCGCGGTGATCGGCTCGAAGGTCCATTGCGCGGTCGGGTGCGGCGCGAGGACATGCGCGGCGGTCGCGGCGAGCCCGTCGGCGGTGAGCACGAACGCGGTCCCGACGGGCTCGCCGTCGCGCACCAGCCTTCCGATGGTGTCCACGGTGACGCCTCAGTGCGGGAACAGCCGGTCGGCCAGTTCGAGCAGGGGATCCTTGCCGGATCGGCCTTCGGCCGACAGTTGTTCCGTGTCCGGCCCGCCGCCGGGGGTGCGGGTCGCCTGGACCGCCGCCGCCAGCCTGTGGCCGTTGAGGGCCGCTGTCGCGTTGGCGTCCGCGCGGGCCTCGGCGGCCTCGGTCCGGGCCGTCAGGTCCGCCACCCGCTGCCGCTGCATCGTCGTACCGAACAAGGCGCCGACGGCCGCGAACGCGACCGCCTCCACGGACCCGAGGACGACGAGCAGACGTGACCAGGTGACGTCGCTCGCTTCGGCGTTGAAGGCCAGCCAGGCGAGGAGCCCGAGCCACAGCGCGATGACGGTGACCGCGACGACGAGCGCGGTCCCGGCGAGCGACGCGCCCGCCGCCGCATCCCTCGTTCCCCCGCCCGCCTCGTCACTCGTACTCTCGGTTCCAGGCACAAGCCCCTCCTCGCATGCCGCAGCAGCCGGACCCGCCTCCGCGCGAGGACGTCGGCCGTTCGAGCCCTGGTCGCCCTGTTGTCCCCTGCGCCACCGGGCCCCGGACGCCCTGTTGTTGTCCGGTCGCCACCATGGTGTGCACGTAGCCTGCCTTGCCTGGGCCCTTCGCGGAGCGGGAAGTCGGAAAGTCGGGCCATCCGGTTCGTCGGGACGCCCGGGCCCGGCGTGCCCGCTGTGGGCGTAATGGAGGCCATCCCCGCAGTCATCGATCATCCTGTTCGCCATGAGCAGCAGTGAGGTGGACGAGACAGGCCTGCACCGGCTGGTCGCTCTGTCGGACGGCATCTTCGCCATCGCCATGACACTGCTGGTGCTCGACATTCATGTGACTCCGGGACTGGACGCGGCCGGCTTCCGCCGCATGGTGCACGGGTTGCTGCCCAACATCGGCGCCTACGGGTTGAGCTTCGCCATCCTTGCCGGCGTCTGGCGCGACCACCGCCGGATCCTCCGACTCGCCGGGCCGCTGAGCACGATGTCCGTACGGCTCGCACTCGTCGGGCTGGGCGTCATCGCGCTGCTTCCCTTCCCCACCACGATGCTGTCCGAGTACGCCTCGCAGTCCCTGGCCGTCGCCGTCTACGCGGGCACCATCATCGTCATCGACCTGCTGCAACTCGCGCTGCTCCTTTCGATCCGGCGCAGCCCGGAGCGGGCCGGTCCCTCCGACGAGCGTGTCCGCCGGAAGATCGCCGCGGACCTGGGTACGAACATCGTGGTCTTCGGGGCGACGGTACCGATCGCTTTTGCCTCACCGTCGGCCGCGATCTGGACCTGGACGTCCCTGGTCCCCGTCAAGATCGCGCTCGTAAGACGCGAAGCCGCCCGGGGCCGTCGATGAGAAACGGTCGGCGACGGCACGGCCGGTCGCCAAACCGGCCGGTCGAGTCGACATGGTGTCGGGTTGACGGCTGTCGTGGGTCGGTCCGGCAGAGGGCCAGGGCCGGGCACAGATCGCCGGGCGGCCCGCAGAGCTTCCTGCTGCTACCGAAGTCCAACGAAAGGCCGACGCCGGACGGCATCGGAGTGTTCTCGGAGCGTCGCCCCCGCCGGGTTCACCGGTCTCGCGCGTGACGCGCCCGACATGGTTCGTGTGATCACTATTGGTCTACTCCAATCTGTCCTGAATACGTCGTCACAGCAGGCCCCGGGCTGCCGTTCACTGTTCCTCCCGAGCAGCCGGGTTCGCTGCCGCAGGACCGGTCGACATGGGAGGCGGGATGCGAAGGGCCGTACGCTGTCTGGTCGTTGGGGTTGCCGCCGTGATCGGAGCCGGTGCGGTGGTGGCCGTGCACGTCGACGGGCGGACGCCGCTCGTGCCCGCCCTGTGCCTGGACGGGCTCCTCGCGGTCGGCTGGCTTTCCCTCCTCGCCCTGGCCGTACCGCGGCGACGGCCCGCGGGCCCGTCGGTGGACGACGGCGACGGGCCGCCGCAGCAGGCCGACCTCCCCTACCGGACGGACGCCGAGCCTCGCGCGACCTCGCACTGGAGGGGTCGCCACGGGCCCTGACCCCGGCCCCGGCCCGGCCCCGGCCCCGGCCCGGCCCCGACCCTGTGGAAACCGGCCGAGGTCGCGTCGCGGTCTTTCCGCCGTGGGCGGCTCCTGCCACCATGACGCGAGGACCCCGGAGCGAGGGAGAGCTGTGGTACCGACGGTGCGCGTGAGTTCGGCGGTCATGACCCACCCGGTACGCCTGGTTCAGGCCCGCGAGCTGGCCGAGCGGCTCGGGCTGGACGGCCTGGCGCTCGATCCGGAGCCGGACGGCCCGCCGTCGGCGCTCCGGACGGCCCTGGTCGCCTGGGCGGCGGCGGACTCCGGGGGGAGCCATCACCTCGTCGTCCAGGACGACGTCTCCGCCCCGGAGAACATGGTGGCGCTCGTCGGCCGCGCGGCCACCCGGTTCCCCGACGAGGCCCTGGTGTTCTACACCAACTGGCACGCGCGCAACGGCGGTGCCGCCCGGCTCGCCGCGCTCGCCGGAGCCTCCTGGGTGCGGGCGGTGCCGGACGAGTTCACGCCGTCCCTCGCCGTCTGCCTGCCGCTCGACACGGTGGAGGACTTCCGCCGGTTCGCCACCGGCAGCGCCGAGCGCCACGACGACGAGCTCTTCTCGGTCTTCTTCCGCGAGCGCGGCCGGATGAGTCTGATCGCCGTGCCCAACGTGGTGGAGCACATCGGCACCAGCAGCATCAACGGCCATGCCACCCAGGGGATCCGGCTCGCCGTCTGCCCCGTGGACGCCGCCGACGCCGCACCGCTGCTGGAGCGGGGCCGCGTCCTGGAGGAGCCGGGGTGGATCCCGTACATGCGGTACGGCGAGGGCTACGTCCGGCTGGTCGGCCAGGAGCACGGCCCGGACGGCGGACGGGGTCACCACCGCTGGCTCGACGCCCTGCCGGCGACCGGCATCCCGGAGCGGGCCGTGCGCGATGCGGTGGCGGCGGACATGCCGGAGGACCTGGCGTCGGAGGTGGCGCGGCGGTTCGGCCGGAGCTTCGCCGAGGAGCTGTGGATCCACTGCCTCCTGCTCGGCCGGCAGGCGGCCGAGGCCGCCCGCCGGCTGTCCGGCGACCCCGGACACCCCAAAGCCCCCAACGCCCCCGGCGACCCCGGACACCCCGGACACCCCGGACACCCCGGCGACGTCCCGCCGGCCGCCCTCGCCCGGCTGCGGGAGGCGGCGGTGGCCACCGTCGGCCCCGCCGGTCTGCCGCCCGAGCGCCGCCCCGAGGCCGGTCCGGACGAGGTGCGGCTCATGTCCGCCTTCGCCTGGACCGCCGTCAGGGCCGGGGAGCGGCTACCTGCGGCGTGACCACGGGCCTGACGCCCGGCACGTCCTCCGCCGCGACCGGGTGGGTGATCCACACCCCGGGCTCCCAGTACGAGCCGAGGTCCCGTGCACGCTCGATCCGCAGCGTGGAGAGGCCTCCCGGGAAGACGTAGTCGCCGTCCTCCGGGAAGGCGAGGCCAGTCCAGCGTTCCCATTCGGCCACCGTCCCGGTGATCCGCGACGACTGTTCCGAGGCTCCGGCGATCGTGCCGCCGGCGCCCACCTGGGTGCGGATCCACGGGTCGAGCGGGGCCCCGTCCGCGCGCCGCCAGCCCGCGTACCGTTCGATCGGCACCAGCGGGTACCGGTCCTTCCAGGTGGGCCGCACCGGTACCAGCACCGTCTCCACGGCGGCCCGCCGCGCCACTTGGCGCATCGCGTCGAGGAGCACGGTGGAGAATCCCTTGCGCTGGTAGTCCTCCGCGACCTCGATGCCCAGCGCGCACAGGGCGCCGGCGGTCCGGCCCGCCGCGCGGTCCGCGAACGCCCGGGCGATGGAGTCGTCCAGGCCGGGGCCGAGGTCGGCGGCCGTGCCGTCCCAGGTGCGCGGCAGCGAGCGTCCGGCGCCGGCCACCACCTCGCGCACGTCGTCGTACAGGACGAACTGGTAGTCGGGGAACTCCTCGAACAGCCGGTTCCAGTAGGCGTCGTTGACGTCTCCGTGCAGGTTGTACTCGGGCACGATGCCGGCGAACCGTTCCGGCATGCGGTCCCACAGTTCGGGGCGCTCCGCGTGGGTCACCACGACCAGGGCCATCGGACCGTTCTCCTCTCCTCGTGAACCTACGGGCCTGCGGGATCTGCGGGAGCTGCGGGATCTGCGGGACCTACGGGCCCCACCGGAACCACCGGAACCCACCGGAACCCACCGGACCTACGCGGGAACTTCGACGTCCCAGACGATGACGATCGGCAGCCCGTCCCAGGCCGCCCGTGCCGCGTCCGCGATGAACTCCTCGTAACCGCCGGGCGCGAGGCGTCCGTTGAAGAGCGGTTCGTGGCAGGCCCGCACCCGCAGCCCCGCTCCGGTGAACGCCTCCAGGTACCGCCCGGGGAGGTGGACGTGGTTGCGGATGAAGGCGAGCCGGTCGGAGCCGTGCACGAAGAGGCACTGCCCCTGCAGGGCGATGACGAACGGGTGCATGTCCGAGACGAGGATCCGCCCGCCCGGCCGGACCACCCGGGCCAGCTCGGACACTCCCGCCGCGAGGTCCGGCAGGTGGGTCATGGCCAGCGAGCAGACCGCGAGATCGACCGAGTCGTCATCGAGCGGCAGCTTTTCCAGGTGCCCGAGCCGGTACTCGGCCTCGGGGGCGCGCTCGCGGGCTCTGGCCAGCATCTCGGGCGACTGGTCCACGCCGATGGTGCGGTGCCCGCGGGAGACGAGGGCGCCGGTCTGGCGACCGGTGCCGCAGGCGGCGTCGAGGGCGGTGCCCGTGGGGAGGGTGTCGAGGATCCCGTGCAGCACGGGCTCCTCGACCTCGATGTAGGAGCTGGGCAGCGAGTCGTACACCGCCGACCAGGAGGCGTAGCCCTCGGCGGCGTCGAGTTCGCTGACGTCGGCGCCGCCGTCCGGCAGCCGCCCGTCACCCGACGCGAAGCGCCGGATGTCCTCGACGCGTTCCCGCAGGAACGTCTCGTCCCCGTCCACGGCGTGGCGCAGAAGTGCCAGCCCTTCGATTCCCAGGACGAGTTCCCGTACCCGGAATTCACTGCTCATGAGAGCCCCTTGTCGATGACCGGAGGTGACGGATTCGCGGTAGCCGGTCGGTGCGGCTGGATTTCGCCCTACCCCGTTCGGCCGGAAGAACGCGGCCTGCCCGGTCCGCTGTCCGAAAGGCGGCTCCGAATTGACCGGTTCACGGACCCGTTGCCCGGAATTCCCGCACCCCCTACCATGGCTTGCCGAATCGGCCGGAATACCCATTCGAGGGCCGATCGTTCTGCTGGGGAGGCGGAATGATAGAGGGATATGTCGGGCGGGAGAGCGTCACCTCGGGGGGAGAGCTGACGGTTCACGTCTCCACCGACGCCGCCCGGTTCCGGCTGAGGTTCTACCGGCTGGGCGCGGACCTGGACCTGGTGGCGGAGACCGGCTGGTACCCCGGTTCGCTCCACCTGCCGCCCCCGCACCCCGACGGCGTGCCCGGCCGGGCCTCGCCCGCCCACGGCTGGGGCTGGCCGCCGCTCGCCCTGCCGGTGCCCGCCCACTGGACTCCGGGGATGCACCTGGTCCAGTTCGTCGAGGAGGGCGGCGAGGGCCTGCCGCCGCTGGACGCGGGCAGCGTCGAGGGCCCCGCCCGCGAGTTCTTCGTGGTGCGGCCCCGGCGGGCCGGCAGCCGGTCCCGCATCCTCTACAAGAAGTCGACCTTCACCCGGCACGCCTACAACCGCTCCGACCGGCCGGACGAGGAACGCGCCGTCAGCCTCTACGACCACCCCGTGTACCTGGCGGACGCCGCTCCCCGCGGGCACAAGGTGAGCCTGCACCGGCCCGGCGGAGTCATCGACCTCGCCTACTGGGACGCCCCGTTCATCGCCTGGCTGGAGCGCAACGACTACCCGGTCGAATTCTGTACGGATCTCGACCTCCACGAGGACCAGGAACTTCTCTCCTCGTACGATCTGCTGCTGAGCGTCGGCCATGACGAATACTGGAGCGAGGCGATGCGCGCCCACGCCGAGCGATTCGTCCACGACGGCGGGAACATCGCCTTCCTCAGTGCCAACACATGCTGGTGGCGCATTCATCCGACCGACGGGAACACCGCCTTCGTCTCCGACACCGACCACCACGTGGGGGACGAGTATCCGCACCTGCCGGCGACCGACCAGTGGTGGCCGGCGCCGCCCGACGGCGCGGGCCGCCCCGAGAACTCCCTCACCGGGGTGAGTTTCCGCAACGGCGGGATGTGGCCGAGCACCGAATGGCCCGGGGACCGTCCGCGCGAGGGGTACACCGTCCAGCACGCCGACCACTGGCTGTTCGCCGGCACCGGGCTGCGCGACGGGTCCGACGGCGGCGTGCCCGACCGGCTCGGCGCGGGCACCGCGCTGATCGGGTACGAGTGCGACGGCGCCGCCTACGCCCGGGACGCCCGGGGCGTGGCCCGGGCGACCGGCGAGGACGGCACTCCCGCCTCCTTCCTCATCCTCGGGATCCACGTCCTCGATCCGGTCCACGAGGACTTCCACCACTTCACGTGGGGCCACTGGAACGGCCCGGTCCGGGAGCCGGGCCTCACCAGCCCCCGGGCCGCGACCATGGGCGTGCACACCGCCGGCGGCACCGTGTTCACCGCGGGCACCACCGACTGGCCGGTGGTCTGCGGGAGGGAGCAGGACGCCGGCGTCGTGCGGGTCACCCGCAACCTCCTGGACCGGCTGCGGCACCGCGCGGCGCGCCCCTGAGCAGGTCCCGCAGTCCGCGGATCCGGGCCGCCCCGGCCGGCAGGGGCGGTTCGGCTCCGCGCACCGCCGGGTCCGGCCGGCACAGGTGGACGGGCCGCATCCCGGCGGCGAGCGGTCCGAGGACGTCGGGCGCCCACATGTCCCCGACGAACAGCACCTCCCCGGCCCGCAGCCCGCACCGCTCCAGCAGGGCCCGGTAGATCAGCGGGTGCGGCTTGCGCGCCCCCGCCCGGGCGGAGCCGACGACCACGTCGACCACCGCGCCGAGGCCGACCTCCTCGACGCAGTCCTCCAGGTTCCAGAACCAGTTGGAGCAGATGCCCACCAGCAGGCCCCGGTCGCGGAGCTCCCCGAGGACGGGGCGGGCGTCCTCGAAGAGCTCCAGCGTGACGGCCTTCATGGCCCGGTCGATCTCCTCGACCAGGTCGTCGAGTTCGCGCTCCGGCACCCCGCAGGCCCGAGCCCTGCGCAGCAGCCGGTCCAACTCCCAGCGGTGGTAGGCGGTTTCACCGACCGAGTGGGCCACGTGCTGCTCGCCCTCGCGGGGGCCCACCGCCCACTGGTCGCCCCAGCGGGCGCCCTGGGCGGCGAGGCCCCGGCGTTCGAAGATTCCGCGGTGGTCGGGCGGCAGCGGCTCGACCATCCGCACCAGCGTCCCGTAGAAGTCGAAGACGACGGCACGGACCTGCGGCGGCAACACGTTCGGCACCCGCCCGGCCTCAGTACCGGCCGTACCGGCGCGGGAAGTAGTCCTGGAGTTCGCCGTCCCGCTCGATGTCGACGGTCGCGCAGTGCAGCCCGCCGCCGAACGGCCCGACCGCCCGGAACGGCACCGGGACGATCTCGAAGCCGTACGAGGAGAGTTGCTCCGCCAGCCGGACCTCGTTCTCCTCGATGCACAGGGTGTTCTCGTCGAGGTTCAGCATGTTCCCGGCGAGCCACGGGCTGCAGAACGACAGCTTCGGCGGGTGGTCCCAGCTCGCGGGCTGCACCGCCTCGACGATCTCCCAGTCGTTGAGCCGGAAGAACTCCATCAACTCGGCGTCCGCGAGCCGCTCGCCGCAGTGCAGCACCAGGCCGGGGCGCAGCGGCACCCAGGTGGCGTCGATGTGCAGCGGGTGGGTGTTGGTGGAGGTCACGGCGTGCACCCGGTGGTCGGGGAAGTGGCGCTTGAGCCACTGGTAGCCGCTGCGGTTGGTGACGAAGGACAGTTGGACGAACAGGTCCTTGCCGAAGCGGGCGACGTCGGCGGCGTCGAACAGCGGCTCGGCCTCGGTCAGCACCAGGTCGTAGTCGCGGACCCGGGCCAGCTGTTCCTCGGTGGACAGGTCGTTGTAGGTGTCCCAGAACTCGGTGTGGTACGAGGCGTCGGTGAGCCGGGGTTTCGGGGCGGCCTCCCAGCGCATGCGCTCGTCGGCCTCGAACAGGCCCTGCAGCACGGGCCGGTAGCACAGGTACTCGTGCCAGCGGCTGCGGTAGGACATGGTCGCTTCCAGGACCTCGTTGCCGACGGTCAGCAGCAGGTCCCGGGGCGGCATGCAGCCGAACATGGAGTCCTGGGTCCAGTCGGGGGTGCCGACCTGCTGGGTGAAGTCGACGGGGGTGGGGCGGTCGACGCGGATGCCGCGGCGGCGCAGCAGTTCGGCGAAGTCGTCGAGCTGCTGCTCGGCCTCGGCGACCATGTCGGCGGGCATCGGGCCGTGGGTTCCCAGGGGGAAGCCGTCGTCGGGGTAGTCCCGGCGGACCGCGTGCTCGGGGGCCTGGACCACGGTGCCCTCGGCGCGCCCGACGATCACATGACGCAGGGGGTCCCAGCCGTTCCAGGCGTTGACCCGCACCGGCCGTTCGGTGGTGTCGGGGGTCGCATCGGGCGCGGTCGTCGTCTGCTCGGTCACGTACAAGCCCTTCGATGGGGGTCGCGTGGGTGACGCAGAGGCCCAACCTGCGGGGGCCACCCGGGAGGAGTCAAGGCGTTGCGCCCGCCACGGGACACCGAACGTCATCTTCCGGCCGAATGTCCGTGCCTCCGCGCCGCGGGGTGATCGGACGGGTAGTCAGAAGACTGCCCCCATAGCGAACTTGGAGACCCCATGGCCATTCGCGTGCCCTGTCGCCCCTTGGTTCTCACATTGCTCCTGTCCCTGGCCGTGGCCGGGTGCGGTTCCGGATCGGGCGGCGGCTCCGGATCCGGCGGCAAGCTGACGGTGTGGCTGGCCGTGGACGCCCAGGAGAGTTGGCCACAATTGGTCCAGTCCACCAACGACCGTTTCGCCAAGGACCACCCCGGGATCCAGGTCGACGTCCAGTACCAGCAGTGGACGACGAAGAACCAGAAACTGGACGCCGTCCTCGCCGGGAAGAACGTGCCCGACGTGGTGGAGATGGGCAACAGCGAGACCACCAACTACATCGTCAACGGTGCCTTCGCCCCCCTCGAACCGGCCCGCTTCGACCAGTCGGACGCCTGGCTGCCGGCGCTCGCCGACGCCTGCCGCACCAACGGCAGGACGTACTGCGTGCCCTACTACGTCGGGGCCCGGGTCGGTGTCTACCGCACCGACTACTTCGCCCGGGCGGGTGTGCCGGGCGCCCCGAGGACGTACCCCGAACTCCTGTCCGCGTTCGACAGGCTGAAGAGCACCGTCGGCGCCCAGGACCCGAACTTCTCCGCCTTCTACATGCCCGGCCGCTACTGGTACGCGGCGATGGCCTTCGTGAAGGACGCGGGCGGCGAGATCGCGGTGAAGGACGGCGACCGCTGGAAGGCCTCGCTGTCCTCGCCGAAGTCCGTCGCCGGGCTCACCGAGTGGAAGCGGCTGATCGACGCCTACTACGTGGGCGACCGCGCCAAGGACAACGGCGACCAGCCGGCCGTCGTCGGCCAGGGCCACGTGGGCGTCTTCTACGGCAACACCTGGGAGGCCGACGCCGCCGCCGACGAACGCTCCGGCGGGGATCCGAAGCTGAAGGACAAGTTCGCCACCTTCCCCTTCCCCGGCCCGTCCGGGAAGCTCCTGCCGCCGTTCCTCGGCGGCTCCACCCTGGCCGTGCCGGCCAAGTCGACGCGCAAGGACCTGGCCGCCGACTGGATCAAGCTGTTCACCGACCGGGAGTCGCAGAAGACGCTGATCGCCGCGAACACCCTGCCCAACAACACCGTCCAGCTGGCCGAGGTCGCCGGCGGCGGCATCAACGGCCCGGCCGCCCAGGCCGCGGCCACCGGGGGCTGGATGACCCCGTTCGCGCCGGGCTGGACGTCGGTGGAGAAGTCCAACGTCCTGCCCGAGATGCTCGAACGGATCGCCAACGGCAAGGCGTCGGTGCAGGACGCCGCGCGGGAGGCGGACCAGCGGATCGACGAAGTGGTCAATGAGCGCTGACCGGGGCCGGCGGCGGCGTCCGCTGCTGCCGTACCTCCTGATCGGCCCGACCGTCCTCGCGCTCGTCCTGGTGCTCGGCTACCCGCTCGTGGACATGGTCGTCCTCTCCTTCCAGGACATGACCCGCGAGCAGCTGTTCAGCGGCACGTCGCCGCCGTGGGCCGGGCTGGACCAGTTCCGCCGGATCCTCGGCGACGGGTTCTTCTGGACGGTGGTGGCCCGTACGGTGCTCTTCACCGCGGTGTGCGTCGTCCTCACCGTGCTCTGCGGGCTGTTCACGGCCCAGCTGATGCACCGGGTCTCCCCGTGGGTGCGCGCCGTCATCGCCGGGGTGCTGGTGACCGTGTGGGCGATGCCCGTCATGGTCGCCGCGTCGATCTTCCGCTGGCTCTTCGACGCCGACTACGGCGTGGTGAACTGGCTGCTCTCGAACCTGCCCGGGGTCGACCTGGCCCGCCACAACTGGTTCACCGACCCCTGGCAGGGGTTCTCCGTCATCGTCGCCGTCGTGGTGTGGGGCTCGCTGCCGTTCGCCGCGATCACCCTGCGGGCCGCGCTGGCCCAGGTCCCGCCCGAGTTGGAGGAGTCCGCGGTGCTCGACGGGGCCCGGCCGTTCCAGGTCTTCCGGCACGTGACCCTGCCGGTGATCAGACCGGTCCTCGTCATGGTCACCACGCTGTCGGCCATCTGGGACTTCGGCGTCTTCAACCAGATCTGGCTGATGCGCGGCGGCCAGCCCGAGCGGGAGTACTACCTGTTGGGCGTCTACTCCTTCATCGAGTCCTTCGCCGTCAACCGGTACAGCACCGGGGCCGCGATCGCGCTGGTGACCGTCGTGCTGCTGCTCGCCGGTTCGGTCGTGTACCTGCGTCAGATGTTCCGGACGGGAGAGGTCGAATGAGGCGGCGGCGGTCGCCGGGCCGCGACCTCCTCGGGCTGCTCGTCGCCGCGGTGATCGGCTTCCCCGTCTACTGGATGGTGCTCACGGCGTTCCGGCCGGCCTCCGAGATCCTGCGCCTGCCACCGGAGTTCTGGCCGGGCCGGTTCACGCTCGACAACTTCGCCCGGGCGCTGGGCACCGAGACCTTCTGGGCCAACGTCCGCTCCAGCGTGGTCATCGGCCTCGGCACCGTCCTGGTGTCGCTGGTCGTCGGCGCCCTCGCCGCCTTCGCCCTCGCCCGGTTCCGCTTCGCCGGCCGCAGGGCCTTCGTCGTGGTGATCCTGATCGTCCAGATGGTCCCGCTGACGGCCCTGATCATCCCCGTGTACCTGCTGCTGAACGACGTCGGGATGACCGACAGCCTCACCGGCGTGATCCTCACCTACCTGGTGTTCACGCTGCCCTTCACGGTGTGGATGCTGCGCGGTTTCATCGCCGGCGTCCCGGTGGAACTGGAGGAGGCGGCCATGGTCGACGGCTGCGGCCGCCTCGGCGCCTTCCGCCGGGTGGTGCTGCCACTGCTCGCCCCCGGCATCGTCGCCACCTCCGTCTTCGCCCTCGTCCAGGCGTGGAACGAGTACGTCCTCGTCTACGTCCTGCTGTCGAGTCCGAAGAAGCAGACCGTCAGCATCTGGCTGGTCTCCTTCCAGACCAGCTTCGGGACCGACTACGGCGGTCTCATGGCGGGTGCCACGCTGACCGCCCTGCCCGTCGTGGTCTTCTTCCTCGTCGTCCAGCGCAGGATCGCCTCCGGCCTCGCGGCCGGCGCGGTCAAGGGCTGACCGCGAGCACAGCAGGCCCCGCTCTCCCGGCGGCACCCCGTTCACGTCCACAGGAGGATTCCGTGACGCACGACCGCCTCGATCTCGTGTCCAAGCTGTACCAGCCGTCCGGCTGGCCCCGTGTCCTGGAGGCCGCCTCGGGAGCCGCCTCCGGGGCGCCACTCGTCGTGGACCTCGATCCGACGACCTTCTGCGACCTGGCCTGCCCCGAGTGCATCAGCGGAAAGCTCCTCAACCAGGGCCGCTTCACCCCCGAACGGCTGGCGGCGCTCGCCGAGGAGCTGGTCGCCCTGTCCGTCCGGGGCGTGGTGCTGATCGGGGGCGGCGAGCCGCTCGCCCACCGGGGCACCCGCAAGGTCCTGCGCATCCTCGGTGAGGCGGGCCTGGCCGTCGGGGTCGTCACCAACGGCACCATGATCGACAAGAACCTCACCGAACTCGCCCGCTACGCCACCTGGGTCCGCGTCTCGATGGACGCGGGCACCGCCGGGACGTACGGGCTCTTCCGCCCCGACCGCAAGGGCCGCAGCGTCTTCGACAAGGTCGTCGCGAACATGCGGCTGCTCGCCGAGGCGAAGAGCGGCGCCCTCGGCTACTCCTTCCTCGTCATGACCCGCCGGGAGCCGGACGGCCGGACCGTCAGCAACCACACCGAGGTGCTGCGCGCCGCCGAACTCGCCCACGACATCGGCTGCGACTACTTCGAGACCAAGGCGATGTTCGACGAGGAGCACCACGTCATCCAGGTGTCCCAGGACATCCTCGACGCGGTCGACCGCCAGCTCGCCGAGGCGGCCCGGCTGGAGAGCGACACCTTCCAGCTCGTCAACTCCTCCACGCTCACCTCCCTGCGCCGCCACACCGGACCCGTCCAGCCCAAGGAGTACCACCGCTGCCGGGTCGCCGAACTGCGCACCCTGATCACCCCCTCCGGCGTGTACGTCTGCGCCTACCACCGCGGCAACCCGATGGCCAGGATCGGCGACGCCGTCACCGACAGCCTGGCCGACATCTGGCAGGGCTCCGACCGCGGCATCATCGACCCGAGCCGGGACTGCCGCTTCCACTGCGCGCGGCACCGCTCCAACCTGGAACTGGAGCAGATCGCGGAGGGAACGGGCGCAGTCCCCCTCCAGGAGGACTACGACCCGTTCCTGTGACCGTCGCGGTGACCGTCACACCGCGCTGACGCCGACCCGATCCCCCGCCCGGGCACCGCGGCTCCCCGCCGCCGCCCGGGCGGGGATCACCCGCGCCCCGGGGTACCGGCCGCGCAGCGCGCCGGCCAGGCCCGCCACCACCGCGGGCGCGTCGCCCGCGCGGCACACCCCGACCAGCGAGCCGCCGCCCCCGGCCCCGCTGAGCTTCAGCGGCAGGCCGACGGCGCGCAGCGCCACCGTCCGCAGCTCCTCCAGGAGCGGGGTCGACATGCCCTGGAAGTCGCGCATCGCCGCGTGCGCCCGGGCCATCGCCTCCCCCAGCGCCTCGTGGTCGCGCCCGCGCAGCGCCGCCCACGCGGCGGCCGAGGCCCGGTCGGCCTCGGACCGGTACGCCGCGAGCGCGGGATCGCCGGCCGCGAGCTGCGCCCGCACCGTACGGATGTGGTCGCCGGTGTTCTTCCGGGTGCCCGAATCCACCACGACCACCCGCCAGTCGTCCGGGAACTCCAGCCGCTCCCTGACGACCGGCAGCCCGTGCTCCCGGCCGTCGATCAGCAGCGCGCCGCCCTCGGCCACGGCGAGGTGGTCCATGCCGCCGCCGTTGAACCGGGCGAACTCGAACTCGTACGCCCACTGGACGATCGAGCGCTCCGGCACCCGCTCGCCGGCCGGCGCCCCGGCCTCGGCGAAGGCCCGGAACAGCGCCACGATCAGCGCCGTGGACGAGGACAGCCCGCTCGCGGGGGGCGCCTCGCTGCGGACGCGCACCGGCGGCGGGGCGGGGGCCATCCCGGGGAGCCGGGCGCGCAGGAAGGTCCACACCTCGGCCGGCCAGTCGCCGGCCGTCTCCGCGACGGCCGTCGCCCCCGGCACCACCTCGACCGTGGTCGGCAGGTCGAGGGCGAGGCTGACCGAGCGGCCCGCCCCCAGCCAGTCCAGGTCCTCCCCCGACAGGCACGCCCGGCACGGCACCGCGGCGCGGATCGGATGCTCTTCGCTCATCCGGTGCTCTTCGCTCATCCGGCCTGGAACCTCCCCTCGGCGACGAACGCCCGGTACATCGACAGCACCACCGCCGTGGGCGGGTGCAGCGGCCCCGGCGGATCGTCGAGGCGCCGGAACTCCGCCCGGCGCACCTCGTCCGCCCCGGGGGCGAGCTCCCCCGACCAGCGCCGGGCCACGAAGCACAGCGCGAAGCAGTGGGTGACGTCCCCGTTCGGATAGGTCAGGGTGTGCACGGCCGGATCGGACAGCGACCCGAACGCGACCAGGTCCTCCTTCTCCACCCGCAGCCCGGTCTCCTCCGCCACCTCCCGGACGGCCGCGTCGGCGAAGCCCCCGTCCTCCTCGCAGGCGCCCGCCGGCAGCTCCCACACGCCGTTGTCGACCCGCTGCTGGAACAGCCCCCGGCCGGCCGCGTCGAGCAGCAGGACCTGGGCGCCCGGCATCAACAGCTTTCTGCCGCCCACCTTCTGACGCAGTGACCAGGTGTACGACCCGACGTAACCCATGCCCGCACCGCCTCCTTCGCGGCCCGCCCCACGGCGGACGTCCACGGGGCCACAGACTGTCACGCGTTCTCCTCCACCAGCCAGCGCGGCACCGCCTCGGGTGTCGACTCCAGCCACCGCACGTACCGGTCCACGCCCTGCGCCACGTCGATCCGGGCCCGCCAGCGCAGCAGCTCCCGGCACCGCTCCGTGGAGGCGTAGCCCCCGAGCGGATCGCCCTCGGGACGCGGGGTGACGATCCGGCGCGCCCCCGGGAAGTAGGGGGTGAGCAGGTCCGCGACCTCCCGGACGGACGTCGGGCGGCCCGTCCCCACGTTCACCGTCCGGCCCGCCATCCCCTCCTCCACGAGCGCCAGCGCCGTCGCCTCGGCCACGTCCTCGACGTGGACCAGGTCGCGCACCTGGACGCCGCCCCCGTTCAGGCGCATGGGACGGCCGAGCCGGGCCTGCAGGGACAGCCACGGGACCATCCAGGAGTGGCTGCCCGGCTTGGGGATCTGCGGCTCCCCGTACACCGAGAAGTACCGGACGATCGCGTGCTCGCACCCCGACGACGCCCCGAGCAGCAGCCGGGTCTGGTGCTCCGCCCACAGCTTGCCGTTCGCGTACACCGACAGCGGGAACAGCGGCTGGTCCTCGTGGAACACGTGCGGGCCGGGCGAGTCGGCGGGGCCGTCGCCGTACACGGACGCGGACGAGACCAGCACCAGGCGGCGGATCCGCGCCCGGGCCGCCTCCTCCAGGACGACCTGGGTGCCCTGCACATTGGCCCGGAAGGCGATTTCGGGATTCCGGGTGCAGGCGGCCACGTCCGCGTAGGCGGCGGCGTGGACCACGAAGTCGGCCTCCCGGAGCAGCCCGGCGACCGCGTCCCGGTCGCACACGTCGCCGACGACGAGCCGGGCCCCACTCCTCTCCACCCCGAAGACCGCGTGGCCGGACTCGGGGTAGGCGTCCATCCGGTCCAGGACGGCGACCTCGGCACCGGCCCGGCACAGCAGGGCGCTGAGCCGGCTGCCCACCAGGCCCCCACCCCCCGTCACGACGACGCGGGCGTCGCGCAGTTTCTCCAGCCGGGCCTCGACGCTCTCGCCCCCGTCGGCTCCGGCTTCGTTCGATGGCGCGTGCGATCCAGCGGACATGTGTGTCCCTTTCCGTGGAGACGGCGAACTCGGATGCGCGCTCACACACAGCCACAGGCTTCACACGGAAGGTGGCGTGCCAGCCCAGCATCCGTGGATCTCCAACCGCTCCGCCAGTGCGAATTCGGCACTCTTGCCAGCCCTCGGCGCGATCCGTACTGTCCGGAACCGGTGGCACCCGCAGTAGCCGATCGCTCCAGTGGATCCACCAAGTCCCTTACGCCCCACCAGAGACAGGGAAATGAGATGACGCTCCATCAGCTCAGTGGGGTGGTCATGACCCACCCGAAGCGCCGGCGGGCCGCCGAGCGGATGGCCCTGGCGGCGCCCCCGGGCACGCTGCGCGTCGTCATGGACCCGGACCCCACCGGCACCCCCTCGGTGCTGCGCACGGCGCTCGCCGCCTGGGAGGCCGTCGAGGACGGCGCAACCCACCAACTGGTCGTCCAGGACGACATGCTGTTGTCCGAAACGTTCTTCGAACGGGTCCGCCTCGCCGTCGACGCGATGCCGGACGCGGCACTGGCCCTGTTCGCCCTGTGGGACTCCCGCAACGGGGCCGCGGCCCGATTCGGCGCCATGGCCGGCGCCCGCTGGATCGGCGCGGTCAACGAGTACTTCCCGTGCGTCGCGATCGTGCTCCCCCGGGCCGTCGCCGAAGGCTTCGTCCGCTACGGCCGCGAGCGCCTCGGCGGCTGGCCCGACGACATCCTGATGCACCGCTACCTCCGGGACGCCGGCGTCCCCCGCTACGTCTCCGTCCCCAACCTCGCCGAGCACCAGGACCGCGGCTCGATCTCGGGCAACGCCTTCCGGGGGCCGCGCCGTTCGGTCTGCTTCCTGCCCGGCGACCGGCCCGGCGACGAGGGGAACCGGCTGACCGGCCTGACGGTCCTGCCGTTCCTCAAGTACGGCGTCGCCCGCTGCGCGGTACGGGTCACCGGGCCGGGCCCCGAACGCTGGCTGCACCTGGACTGCGAGCAGTACCTGCACGGCCTCGGCCTGCCCCGCACGCTGTTCGCGCCGCCCGGGCCGGAGCCGGACGCGCCGGACGTCCGCGGGACCTGGCTCACGGCCCTCGCCATGGGCCACGAGGCCGCCCGCCTCGGCCTGGACGTCGACGGCTCCGCGCCGGCGGTACGGGCCGAGGTGTACGCCGAGGCGATCGCGACGATCGGACCCGGCGGCATCAGCAACACCAGCACCGAGGAACACCTCGCCGAACGCCGCGAGGCCCTGGCCGCCGTCGCACGACGCGCGCTGGCCGCCGGACACGAGGCCGCCGACCGCCCGGCCCCCCGCCGGCCCCGGCGGCCCGCCGGCCTCACCCTGCGCGGCGGCGCCACACCGCTCGGCGAGCACCTCGCACGCAGACTGGCCGACCTCACCGGCGACGCGGCGCCCGACGCCGTCCTCGACCTGACCGGCCTGCGCGCGGGAGCCCCGGCCCGGGAACTGAGGATCCACCTGCCCGACGACCCGCGGCCGTACACCCTGACCGTGGACGAGGTGTACGGCCCCGGCTGCTCCCGGGACACCCTCGTCGGCCGCATGGTGTGGGACGCCCTGCGCAGCCGGCCGGTGGTCGTCCAGGAGGGCCCCGACACCGAGGTGCACCCCGTCTACACGGACGACCTGGCCGACGCCGTGCTGGCCGTGCTGCGCACCCGGCCCACCGCCCGCGCCCTGACCGTAGCGGGCGAAAAGCCCGCCACGCTCGGCGAGTTGGCGCACGCCGTGCACACCGCCGTCCGCCCGGTGCCGGTCCGGACCGATCCACCGGCGCCCGGACCCCCCACCCCCCGGCCGGCGTTCCCGGACGGCCCCCGCCCACCCGGCTGGACACCGGCGACCGGACATGCCAAGGGACTGCACGCCTTCGCCCAGTGGCTCGCGTACGAGGGCACGCTGCTCACCGTCGTCTGACCTCGCGGGCGGCGGGCGGCGGCCGGGGCGCCTACGAGCGGCTCGACACCCCCGGGCGCGGCGAGGCCGTCGCCCCCGGCTCCTTCCGGCCCCGGCCCGGTGGCCCCGACGCCGCTGTCGGGGCCACCGGCAGGCGCACGGTGAACACCGAGCCCCTGCCGGGGGTACTGGCCACCCGGACGCTGCCGTCGTGGACCTCGGCGAGCTTGCGGACGATGGCGAGGCCGAGACCGCTGCCGCCGGTCCGACGGCTGCGGGACTTCTCCGCCCGCCAGAAACGCTCGAACACCAGCGGCAGGTCCGCCTCGGCGATGCCACTGCCGGTGTCGGCGACCTCGATGAGGACGGCGTCGGCGTCGGTGCGGGCCCGCAGGGTGACCGTGCCGCCCGCCGGGGTGTGCCGGACCGCGTTGGCGACCAGGTTGCCGACGGCCTGGCGCAGGCGCACCGGGTCGGCGAACAGCTCGGCGCCGGCCACCGAGCCGTCCGGCGCGCTCCCGGACGACATGTTCCCGGACGACGCGTCCCGGGAAGGCTCGACGGCCAGCGCCAGGGCCACTCCGGACGCCCGCGCCCGGGCTCCGTGCGCGGTGGCGACCTGGGCCAACAGGTCCTCGACGTCCACGGGTTCGCGGTACAGGGCCAGTTCGCCCGCGTCGGCGGCGGCCAGGTCCTTCAGGTCGTCGATGAGGTGCTGGAGCAACAGGGCCTCTTCGAGCAGCGAGCCCGTCAGCGCCCGGTCGGCCGTGGCGACGCCGTCCTCGACGGCCTCCAGCCAGCCGCGGATGTTGCTCAGTGGAGTGCGCAGCTCGTGCGCGATGTCGCCCACCATCGCCTTGCGCAGGTCCTCCAGTTGCCCGCGCCGTTCCGCCATCGCGTTGAAGGCGGCGGCGAGTCCGGCGATCTCGTCGCGGCCGGTCACGTCCACCCGGGCCGAGAGGTCCCCGTCGGCCATCCGCCGGGCGGCGTGGGTGAGGGCGTGCAGCGGCCGGGAGAGCCGCAGGCCGACCGTCACCGTGACCGCCACGGTCACCGACAGCACCAGGGCCGCGACCTCGGCGACCCGCCCGGGGTGGGCGGGGATCGACGCGGACACCGCCGTGGGGGCCTCGCCCCCGGCTCCGGCGCCGGTGACCTTCGGGGCGGTCACCGGGGTGTCGACGAACAGCAGCACGGGCGGCGCCACGTACTGGACGAGCTGCTGCCGGCGGGCGTTGGTCAGGCAGGCGGACATCGCCCGGTCCTGCGGCGCCGGCCCTGCCGGGATCCCGTCCGGCCCCAGGGACAGGGTGACGGGACCGGCCTGCCGGCGGGCCAGGCAGGCGTTGACCAGCGCGGTGAGGTCGGTGAGCGCGGCGCGCTCGGAGTCGGTCGGGGCCGCCATCACCACGGGGGACGCGCAGCGCACACCGTCGGCGCGGTCGTCGGTGGTCCGCAGCCGCGGCCGCCCGGCGAGGTCGTCGGTGACGGTCGCCTCGATGCCGAGCGCCGACCGCAGGCAGTCCGCCTGCCGCAGCAGGGCGGCCCGCAGGGTCGCGTGCTCGGCGGCGGTCGGCCGGAACGGCCCCGCCGCGCGGGCGTCGATCCGGTCGCTCGGTGCGCCGGGCAGCATGGCGATGTCGACGGCGAGCGGGTCCACCGTGGTGGTGGGCGTACGGGGCAGGGCCGTCCGCTCACCGGTCGTCGACGCGGGACCGGTCTCGGGCCCGTCCACGGAAACGGAAACGGGAGCGGCACCGGCACCGGCACCGGCACCCGCCCCGGCCGCCGAGTCCACGACCGGTTCGAAGCGCGGCGTCGCCAGGACGATGCGGCGCCCGGTGGCGTCCGCGAGCCGCCGAACGGTCTCCTGCGCCCCGCTCCAGTCGGCGTGGGTCGCGGCGTAGCCGAGCAGTTCGTCGTAGATCCGGGTGTGGTCCACGAGGACCCGGGTCTGCTCCCGCTCGATCGCGCCGGTGGTCGTGCGGGCGGCCAGCCAGGCGGTCGCGGCGATGGAGCACAGGGAGACCAGGGCGGAGAGCGCGAGCAGCCGGACCGTCAGGCTGCGGCGCAGCGGGGTGTCAGGACGCACCGGGCGGCTCCTCCGCGAGCTTGTAGCCGATGCCGTACACCGTCAGGAGGGCGACGGGGCGGCGCGCATCCGGTTCGATCTTGCGGCGCAGGTTCATCACGTGGGTGTCGACGGTACGGGTGGTGATGTAGCGGTCGATGCCGTGCAGGTGTTCCAGCAGCTGGGCGCGGGTGAAGACCCGGCCCGGCTGGCCGGCCAGCACTTCCAGCAGCCGGAACTCGGCGGGTGTGCAGCCGATCTGACGGCCGTGGGCGGTGACCTCGTGGCGCAGCGGGTCGACGGTGAGCGGTCCGACCCGCAGGACGGCCTGCGGCCCGGACGCGTCCTGGGCGTCCCGGCCGCCGTGGGTGTCCCGGGCCGGGGCCGGCCGGGAGCCGCGGCGCAGCAGGGCGCGGACCCGGGCGACCAGCTCCCGGGGGCTGTAGGGCTTGGTGAGGTAGTCGTCGGCGCCGAGGTCGAGTCCGAGCAGGAGGTCCTCCTCGGCGGTGCGGGCGGTCAGCATCAGCACCGGCAGGGGGGACTCGGCGCGCAGGGCGCGGCACACGTCCAGGCCGTCCAGGACGGGCATCATGACGTCGAGGACGAGGAGTTGCACCGATCCGAGGCGGGCCCGCTCCAGGGCGGCCCGGCCGTCGTGGACGACGTCGACGCGGTGGCCTTCGCGTTCCAGGTACAAGCGGATGAGGTCGGCCTGTTTGGGATCGTCCTCGGCAACCACCACGTGTGCGCACATACGGATGATCGTAAAGCGCCGTCCGATCGCCGTTCCCCGACCGTGTCCTCCCACGTCACCACCGCTTTCCGACTGCTTCCTGACAACTTCCTGACACCGGGCGGAGAGTGTGGCGGGGTCCGCCGGGGCCGAGTGCCCCGGTCCCCTCCCGAGAGGCCCCTCGTGAAGCCGTCCCCGAAGCCGTCCCCGAAGCCCTCCCCGAAGCCGTCCTCCCGTCCGTTGTCCCTCGCCGCCGGTGTCCTCGGCGTGGCCCTGGTCCTGTCCGCGGTCCCCTCCGCCGCCACGGCGGCCACCGCGGTCCCCTCCGGGCCCGCCACCGCGCCGACCGTCGCGGAGGAGGACGTGATGCCGCACCTGCGGGCCCTGCAGCGGATCGCCGATCGCAACGGCGGCAACCGCGCGCACGGCACCCGCGGATACGCGGAGTCGCTGGCGTACGTGCGCCACGCGCTGGACCGGGCCGGCTTCCGCACCGAAGTGCGCCGCTTCTCGCACGACGGCGCGACCGGCTACAACCTGATCGCCGACTGGCCCGGCGGCGACCCGAACCACGTGCTGCTCTCCGGCGCCCACCTGGACAGCGTCAAGCAGGGCCCGGGGATCAACGACAACGGGTCCGGCTCGGCCACGGTGCTGACCACCGCCCTCCAGGTGGCCAAGGCCCGGCTGAAGCCCGCCCGGCACCTGCGGTTCGCCTGGTGGGGAGCCGAGGAGGTCGGCCTGGTCGGTTCGGCCGACTACGTCCGCGGCCTGTCCGACGCCGACCGCAAGGCGGTCGACCTGTACCTCAACTTCGACCAGACCGGCAGCCGGAACACCCAGCAGTGGCTCGTGGTGAAGGACGGTCAGCAGGCCGACAGCGCGGCCGGGCAGGTCTTCGAGTCGTGGTTCGCCGCCCGGGGGCTCGCCACCTTCGACATCGGCGTGGGCGGGTCGGACAACGAGTCGTTCGGCAAGGCCGGCATCCCGTCCTCCGGCTTCAGCACCGGCATCTCCGACTGCATCCACGATGCCTGCGACAACCTCGCCAACGTCGACCCGGCGACGCAGACCACCAGCACCAACGCCCTGATCGGCGTGGTGTGGCAGCTCTCCGCCACCGCCCCCGCCACCGCCCGGCCCTGACCACCCGACACCCCCGCAGGAGGCACAGATGCCCGGAACACCGACCACCCGCCGCCGGACCGCCGCCGTGCTGGCGACCGCGACCGCCCTCGGCGTCGCCCTGACGGCCCTGCCCGCCTCGGCGGCCGGCCTCGGGGACCCGTACTTCCCCGATGACGGCGACTCCGGCTACGACGTGGGGCACTACGACGTCCGGATCGCCTACGACCCGGCGCGCACGGACCACCTGGACGGCGACACGACCGTCACCGCCCGGGCCGTCCGGGCGCTGGACCGCTTCAACCTGGACCTGAAGGGGTTCACGGTCTCCTCGGTCACCGTGAACGGCACGCCCGCGCGGTCCTTCTCGCGCTCCGGCGAGCACAAGCTGGTCGTCGTCCCGGCCCAACGGGTCGCCCGGGGCGCCACGTTCGCCGTCCGGGTGACGTACGCCGGCACGCCCGACGCCGAGGGCTGGCACACCCTGACGAACGGCGGCGCGAACGTGTCGGGCGAACCGCACTCCGCGACCTCGTGGTACCCGTCGAACGACCACCCGTCCGACAAGGCCACCTTCGCCCTCACGGCGACCGTCCCCGACGGCTGGACCGCCATCGGCAACGGCCTGCCGGGGCCCACCACCACCGCCAACGGCACGACGACGTTCCGCTGGCGCGAGGACCGGCCGATGGCGACGTACCTCGGCACGGTCGCCATCGACCGGTTCACCGTCCACCGGGCCCAGCTGCCCGACGGCAGGCCCGTCATCACGGCGTACAGCCCGGACGTCCCGATCGACGCGGCCACGGAGGCCGCGCAACCGGACGTCCTGGCCTTCCTGGCCTCGAAGTTCGGCCCGTACCCGTTCTCCTCGGCGGGCGCGATCGTGGTCGGCGAGTCCAAGAATCCCGGACGCGGTGCGGCGGCCCTGGAGACCCAGAGCCGGCCGACGTACATCGGGGCCCTCTACGACGAAGGGGTGGTCCACGAGAGCGCCCACCAGTGGTTCGGCAACAGCGTCTCGTTCACCGACTGGCGCGACGGCTGCATCGCCGAGTGCTTCGCCCAGTACGCCAACCAGCTGTGGGAGGAGCACAACGGCGCCGACCTCGACACCGGCTTCTACCCCCACGTGGTCGCCGAGAACAAGGACAACCCCTCGTTCTGGTCCACGAAGCTGTACGACCCCGGGAAGGGCAAGGAGCTCGCCCCCGCCCTGTACTTCAAGGGCTCCCTGATGCTGCACGCCCTGCGGCGCACCGTCGGCGACGACGCGTTCTTCGCCACCCTGCGCCGCTGGACCGCCGACCACGCCTACGGCAACGCCTCGTTCCCGCAGTTCGAGGCACTGGCCGCGCGGGTGTCGGGCAAGGACCTCAAGGGCTTCTTCGACGCCTGGGCCCACGGGACCACGCTCCCCGCCGAGGAGTACCTCTACCCGGGCCCCCTGGGCAACCGGTAGCCCGCCGCCGGGCCGGTGCGGCTCCGGACCGGAGCCGCACCGGGATCACCCCGGTGGCTACGAGCCGACGCCGGGCCGGGGGCCTCTCCCGGGACGGGCCCGCGGCCCGGTCCGCGGTGTCGGGATCTGAAGCACCGCATGCCGGGAGCCCGGCTCGGGCAGCAGCGTGCAGGTCGAGCGGCACGGGACGAAGAGCGCCTGGCCGCCCCGCAGTCGGACCGCCAGCGGCACCCGGTGCGCGTCGGTCGAGGCGGTGGAGCCGATCGGACCGGGGATCGTGTCCGTCGAGGCCGTCGAGGCGGTCGGCGCACCGACCAGGATGTCGGTGACGGAGGACAGCTGGAGTACCAGGAGTTCCTCCGAATCGGCCTGTCGCATCTGTGCCGCGTGCGGGTCCGCGGGGCCCTGAGGGAGGCTCCGGACGGTGACGCCCAGCAGTGCGCTCAGCCCGGTGGCGAGGGCTGCCGCGGCCTCCGCCGTGGACGGGTCGCCGGTGACGGGGGGCTCGTAGTCCGTCCACAGGACGGCCGGTCCTCCACCGGACCGGGCCGAAAGGAACGCGGCGAGTTCCCGGAGGTAGCCGCTCTCGTCGGCCGGTTCGTTCTCCTGATCGTCCGGCCCCCACTGCACCGTCGTCCTCCGTTCCGGAGCCTCGCGTCGGGAGGCTTCCCTTCGCCGGGCTCCATCATGGATTCCGGTGGTGGCGCCGGGACAGTCACGCGAACCCGGTCCCGCGCCTCCGGTCCCGGACTCGCGTGACCCTGCCACCCGAGTGACCCGGCCACCCCCGCACCCCTGCCTCCCGGGGTGTCGCTACTCGCCCAGCAGCCCGGTACGAGCGGCGGCCACACCGGCCTGGAACCGACTCTCGGCGTCCAACTGTCCCATGATGTCGGCGATGTGACGCCGCGCGGTGCGCAGAGACATCCCGAGGCGGCGGGCGATCGTCTCGTCCTTGAGCCCGGCGGCGAGCAGCCGCAGGATGGTCCGGTCGATCTCCTGGGAGACCTGCTCCAGGCCGTCCTCGGTGGCGGCGGAGAACGGCCTGGCACACGACCAGGACTGTTCGAAGATCTCGCACAGATAGGCGACCAGTGACTCCTGACGGACCGCCACCGCGCCCCAGGAGCCGTCGCTCGCGGGGATGAAGGCGAGTTCGCGGTCGAAGACGATGATCCGGCCGAACAGCTCGTGGACGGTGCGGTACTCGCCGCCGAGCGGCGAGGCCGCTTCCACGTACGCCTGACTGGGGCCGTTGAAGCGTGCGGTGTGGTGGTAGAGCGTGCGCATCCGCACCCCGCGGGCGAGCAGGGCGCGGTCACGGCCGAGTGCTTCCTCCATGGCTTCCGGCACGCGGCTTCCGCCACCGGGCTGGCTGGCCAGTACCTCGATCCGGCAGCTGTCCGAGGCCCGGTCGAGTGCCGCCCGTACCTCCTGCAGGCTGCTGATGACCTCGATCCCCTCACCGGCGCCGGCCATCCGCCCGCTCCGCCGGTAGTGGGGGAAGAAGCCGACGAGTTGGGCCTGTCCCCTGGCCAGCTCCTCCTGCTCGCGCCGGATCCGGGCCTCGACGGGGGCGGCGAGCCGGGCCATCGCGGCCTCCGGTGCGACGGCGTAGCCCGCCGCCGGGTCCTGCGGGTCCGGGTACACCAGGCGCAGGGCGCTCAGCCTGCGTACCGAGGAGGCGGCCCGGTCCGGGTTCAGTCCCAAGTCTGCGGCGATGGCGGCGGGTTCGAGCCGGTGGTGTTCCAGTACCCAGGAGTAGACCGCCGCGTCGACCTGATCGGGTTCCGTTCCGCCCGCCCGATCGTCCGGTTCGCCGGAAACATCCATGTACATCCCCCAGTCACTTTGCTGCCACCCAGCTTGGTGAGGTGGTCGGCCCGTAGGCGCGTGATCATCTCGCCGACATGCTAGATCACAGGCCGGGACCCGCTCGGCGAACCGTTGAGGTTCCCTCCAGGAGGACTCCATGAAGCGTTTCATCACCGCCGCCGTACTGCTCGCGGCGCTTCTCGGGATCAGCGCCCCCGCCGCGCTCGCCGTTCCGCAGGACCAGCCGACGGCGGCCCGCAACGTTCACGCGGACGACACCTCGTGGGGCGGCTCGTGCGCGACCCCCTCCTGCCAGCCCGTCTACTGAACGGTCGCCGTGACCACCGCTCCCGTTCGACGTCCCCTCAGCCAGGAGAGTGCCCCGATGTCCCGACCCGCCACCGCCACCCCCGCCCTGAGCCGCCGGGAGGTGGAGGTGCTGGAGCTGCTGGCCCGAGGAGCCACCTACGACACCATCGCGCGCCGCCTCCAGCTCAGCCCGCACACCGTCGACACCTACCTCCGACGGATCCGTAGCAAGACCGGCGCCACCACCCGCATGCAGTTGGCACTGTTCGCCTTCACCCACGGCCATGGCCTCCCCGCCTCGTGACGCGGCCCCGGGGCGCGTGCGCGATGTCGGGCCGGACACGGGCCCGCCCCCGCCGGCGGGTCCCGGCAGGGGCGGAGTCAGGCGCGGAGTCGGGCGCGGAGTCGGGCGCGGAGTCGGGCGCGGAGTCGGGCGCGGAGTCGGGCGCGGAGTCGGGCGCGGAGTCGGGCGAGGGGCAGTCAGGCCTTGATCGTCCAGCGCTGGTTCCAGTCGTTGGTGCAGGTCCAGACCCCGAGGGCCTTGTTGTCCTCGTCGTAGGTGAGGCAGTCGTCGGCGCTGACGCGGATCTGGTACTCGCCGTCGCCGAACGCGAAGACCTCCCACCTCTGGGCGGCGGAGCCCGTCCAGGGGCGCGCCTCGGCCAGGTAGCTCTTGGTGTTCTCGGTGAGGGCCAGGCCGGTGACGGCGTTGGTGATCTTGTACAGCCCGCCGGCGTCCTGGGTGAAGACCCAGCCGGTGGACTTGGCGGCGGTGCTGGTGGCGGCGGTGACCGGGCTGCCGCTCGCGGAGCCGTTGGCGGCGGGGGCCCGGCCGTTCTTGACGCTCGGGCGCAGCGTGCCGCCCAGCTGGGCGGCGCCCGAGTCGGCGACACCGAACCCCATCCGGATGTGGCCGCCGGGGATGCTGCTCCCGGTGTCGCCGGTCTCGTGCGCGGGGATGCCGGGGGTCTCCGGGCTGCTGATGGGGACCGCGGGGACGGTGATGACCTGGCCGCCGATCGGCACCTGCGGCGTCGAGGGGGTTCCGGGCGGCGGGGTGGAGCCGCTGGTGGACCCCGGCACCACTCGGGCCGGGAAGTGGATGTGCCGGCCCCCGTGGCCGCTGGTGTCCGAGTCGTGGCCGATGAAGGCCCAGTTCATGAAGCCGCCGTCACCGTAGTTGACGAAGTCCGATTCGCCCGCGAAGACCCAGACCTTGAAGTCGTCGTAGCCCTGCGGCCCGCCCTCCTTGTCGTGGTGCTCCAGCCTGACGTCGTCCTCGAACATCACCCCCCGCATGTTCGCCGAGTAGTCGTTCTTGAACCACTTGGTGTCAAAGGCGTCCGTCCCGTCGTACTTGAAGACGAGGACGTTGTAGCCGGGCGCGGCACTGCTCAGCTTCGTGACCAGGGCCTGGGTGAACTGGGCGTTCTCCATCTTCGCCTGCTTGGCCGCACCGAGGACGAACTTGACGGTGTCGGAGACGGCGCCGATCAGGGCGCTGGTGCAGTTGCCACCCCCGACGCCGTCCTTGCCGGCGCAGTCGGCCGCGACGGCCGGGGCCGGGGCCGCGACCAGAGCCGTACCGGCCCCGGCGAGGAGGCTGGCGGCCAGGGCGGTGGCGGTGGCGGACTTCTTCAGGCGGGCGCTAACGGCGCTCATGATGGGCTGCTTTCGGACGAGTTCGGAGGAAGCGTCAGGCGGACCGGCACAACGCGGTACGGGTGCGGGCGGCCAGGGGGCGTCACCGCCGCCACCTGTCCGGTCCGCCTTCCTGCCGGCGTTCCGTTCGGTGAGGTAGATCCTGCCGAGCCGCGATGGTCACGGACAGTCACGAAGATCCGGTGCCGGAGCGGCGGTACCTGGATCACGTGACACGCCCCGCGGCCGGAGCGGTGACGGACCTGCCGCCGGACGGAGGCCTGACAGCCGCGGGTCCCGCGTGTAGCGTCGCCCCATGACCGACGAGATCACGGCCAGGGCAGGCAGAGAGTTCTACACGTTCGACGGCCGGGTCCTGGAGGTCTTCGGGAGCTCTCCGAAGCGGTTCCACATCCGGAACACGGACCTGCGGGTCACGGGCCCCGACCGGAAGGGGAGGCGGACCGTCGAGGTCGTCGCCGGTCCGCCCGAGGCCCCGGCGACGCAGCACACCTGGCACCTCTCGGCCGAGGAATGGCAGCGGGCCCAGGGCCTGGAAGCCCTGCTGGAAACGGTACGGGCGGCCATCGCGTCCGCCCGGGAGCACGGAGCCTGAGAGTTGTCCGCAGCTGCGGCCGAGGACGGCCGCAGCCCTGTCAGCGGCTCGGGCACGGGTTCCGGTAGGCGATGTCGGGCGCGTACAGGCGCCATTGGGCGGGGCTGACGGAGCCCCTGCTGTAGGAGCACAGGCGGTCGGCGAGCCTGGCGGGATCGGTGTCGAGCAGCGAGACGGTCCTGTTGGAGGCGACGAGGAGGGTGGGCCCGGTCGCCACGAGCGCGACCGCGCGGATCGTGTCGCCGCTCGGATTGGCCACGGAGACCACGAGAACGGGGCTGGTGGGGTTGCGGACGTCCCAGAGTTCCAGGGTGCCGCTGTTCCAGATCGCCATGAGCGCGCCGTTCTGCGCGAATTCGACGCCCTTGACGCCCTGCACCGTCTGAATGGTCGTCTCGGGCCGGGGATGCCCCGGATCGCCGATGTCCCAGAGGGAGACGGCGCTTCCGTTGTTGGCGCCGGCGGCGAGCAGCCGGCCGTCGCTGCTCAGTCCCAGGACGTCGTTGAAGGCACCGGGCACGGTGACCCTCGACGTCGGCTCGCCGCCGGCGGTGAAGTGGAACAGTTCCAGGGCCGAGCACTTGCAGCTGGTGTCCGGTGTGCTCGTGACGGCCATGACCGTACCGGCCGGGGTGTCGCGGGAGAGCGCGGAACCCATGTTCAGCGAGTCGGCGGAGCCGCCGGAATCGGAGGAGCCCTCCGGGGGTTTGATCGCCGACGAGCCGGTGCGCCTCGGTTTCGCCGGGTCGCTGACGTCCCACCAGTCGAAGCCGGCCTTGCTCGCCAGGTAGGCCGTGCGGCCGTGGTTCACCAGGCCGGCGTCGTGGCCGTCGGCGTCGGGGGCGGGGATCGAGCCGACCTCCGTCGCGTCGAGCGAGTCGGTGACCCGCCACAGGTGGAGTGCCCGGCCCCTGATCACCGCGATGAGGTGGCCGCGGTCGTCCCAGGTCACCCCGAAGCTGATGATCACGTCACCGACGGTCGACGGGGTGGCGGGGAAGTCGGCGGTGCCGAGGGAGCCGGCCTTGACCGGGCGGTGCGGATCGCTCACGTTCCAGAGCCGGACCTCGCCCTCCCATCCGACGGTCAGCAGCGCGTCCGCGCGGAGGAACGCGGTGCTCCGCACGGAGACCGGCAGGGTCGCGACGAGTGCGGGGCCCGTGGACGCGGAGAGGTCCCAGAGCCCGACGGACTGCGTGGTCGGGGTCGGCGCCGTTGCGGTGACCTGCTGCGCCGCGGCCATCAGGCGGCCGTCCGGGCTGAACGACCAGGAGGGGAGGCCGCCGGGCAGCCGGGCCTCGTCGATCTGCCGGACCGGTGCGCGCCACCGGCGCAGCACGCCGTCGGCGCCCACGGTCAGCAGCCCGCCGGCCACGGTCGTGGCCATGGCGTAGAGGCCGGAGGCCGTCTTCATGCAGCTCGACTTCGCGGACACCAGGGCCAGGTTGTCCGCGGACAGGGGGACGAAGCACAGATCGCCCTTGGGGTCCTTCACGTCCGTCCCGCCGTAGGCGAGCTGGCGGCCGTCCCGGCTGAAGGCCACCGCACTCACGTTCGCGGAGCCCCCCGTCGAGACTCTGACGGCCTCGGGGTGGGCCGGGTCCCCGAGCCGCCAGAGACCGACGTCCCGCTGGCTTCCGGCGGCCAGCAGGCCGCCGTCGGGGCTGAAGACGATCGACTTGTACCCGGTCTCCAGGGTGGCCGGATTGGCCGGGTCGACCGGGTTGACCGGGTTGACCGGGTCGGCGATGTCCCACAGCTGGGTCCTGCCGCCGAGAACGGTGGTGGCGAGCAGGCTTCCCCGCGGTGCGAAGGCCACGGCGGCGAGGGCCGCGGGTCCCTGCCCGGTCGGGTTGCGCAGCCGGGCGAGCTCCGTGGGGGCGGTGGGCCGGGCGATCGACCACAGGCGGGTGTCGCCGTTTCCCAGGGCCGCTGCCAGCAGCGTGCCGTCCGCGCTGGTGGCCATCGACATGACGCCCGCCCGTTCCCCCGTCGGGTCGGTCGCCAAGGGCAGACGGGCCGCGATCACGGGCTTCCCGGGGTCGGCGAGGCTCCACAGGCACAGGCCTCCCCCGGTGCCGCACGAGGCGGCCAGGTGGGACCCGTCCGGGGTGAGGGCGATGCCCGTCAGGCCGACCTCGACGGTCGAGCGGAGCGCCGGCGCGTCCGGGTCGGCGATGTCCCAGATCCGGACCACTCCGTCCTGGTTCACCGCGGCGACCAGGGACGCGCGGGCGGCGGTCGCCATGACGAGGGTGTCCTTCCCGACCTCGCCGACGACACTGTTCAGCAACGAGCCGCTCAGGTCGTACAGCTGGGCGGCGGCCTCCCGGGTGGGGGACGTCCGGTGGGCGGCGATCGCGAACTGGGCGGCCAGTCCGGGATCGGTGCCGCCGAGGGCCTGCGCGCGGGCGGCCAGATCCTTGGAGTCGACGACCGCGGCCTTCTGGGCGGTGGCCTCCCGCTCCCGGGCGGTGGCGTGGCGTTCCCGCACGGTGAGCACGCCCCCGGTCGCGGCGGCCAGCAGCGTCACGCACAGCGCCGCGGCCACCGTGCCCTGCCTCCGCCGGCGCGACCGGCGGTGGACGCGACCGCGTTCCAGGTAGTCCCGTTCGGCCTCGCTCAGATCCCCGGCCCGGCTGTGCAACCAGGGCTCGGCGCCCGCCAGCGTGATCCTCTTCGGCAGCAGATCGTGGTCGCGCCCGCCGCGCTCCCAGCGCTCCCGGTCGTGCCGCAGGACCTCCCTCCAGGCCAGGAACGCGCGGTCCTCCTCGACCCAGGCGCGCAGCTTGTCCCAGGCGTTGATCAGCGCCTCGTGCGCGAGCTCCACCGTGTCCACGCCTTCGGCGCTGCGCCCGACGACCAGCAGCCGCTCGTCGGCGAGCCGCCGGGCGATGCGCCACTCGTCCTCGCCGAGCTCGGTGCGCAACGCCGTCCGACGGGTGGCGGACAGCGAACCCAGTGGCACCCGGACGAGCTGGGTGAAGAGACGACGGGCGACCCCCTTCTCCTCCTCCGGCGAAACCTTGTACCGCAGGACGTCGTTGGCGTAGGCGCCCAGCGCGCCCTTGACGCCGCCGAGCGCCTCGTAGGCCTGGTGGGTCAGCAGACCGGCGTCCTGGCGCCGCCAGAGCAGGTCGAGGGTGAAGCCCAGCAGCGGCAGCGCGCCCGGTTCGGCTCCGGTGTCGTCCAGCAGGCGCTCGGCCAGGTTGGGCGCGTAGCGCACCCCCGCGACGGCGTCGACCGGCGCGGTGACGACCTGGTGCAGCTGCTCGCGGCTCATCGGGCCGAGTGCGTAGACCTGCCGGCCGATGACCGGGCCGAGGAGCGGATGGGCGAGGGCCTCCTCCAGGAAGTCGGCCCGCAGGGTGGTCAGGACGCGGACGGTGTTCGGCAGGGTGTCGGTGAACAGCACTGCGGCCAGTTCGTCGACGGCGGACCGGCCGCGCACCAACAGCTCCTCGAACTGGTCCAGCACCAGGAGCAGTTGGTTCGCGCCGTGGATTTCCAGGAGCCGGGGCACGAGGTCGGCCATGCCTCGCGGCCCGGCCAGCACGGCGGCCAGGACGGGGGCCCGCTCAAGACGCTGCGTCGCCGACAGCGCCGGCTCCAGCAACGGCAGCAGCGCGGCGGCCAGCGCCGACAGCGGACTGCTGCCGGAGTCCGGCCGCAGGGTCACCGCCAGCGCCCCCGCCGCACGGCGCCGGGGGACCACCCCGGCCATGGCCAGCGACGACTTCCCGGAGCCGGAGGGGCCGACGACGGTGACCCAGCGCTCGCGCGCCGTCAGGACGGCGACCTCCTCGCTCTCGGTGTGCCGGCCGTGGAAGACCGCCGCGTCCGACTCCTGGAACGAGGTCAGGCTGCGGAACGGCGACGGCGGCATCGCGACGGCCCGCAGCCCGGGCCAGGCCGCCGTCAGGCCGTCGGTGGGGGTCAGGTAGCTCACCGGGGGATCGGTCGCCTCGGCGATCGTCACCATGCCGACCACCCCGCCGAGCCGGTCGTCCCACACCGGGCTCCCGCTGAACCCCCCGGAGACCCGGTAGCCCCGGGAGGCGAGGTCGACCTGGAGCAGCCCCCCGCCCTGTCGGCCCCTCAGCACGCCCGCGTGCCAGACCCCGTCCGAACGGCCCACCGGGAAGCCGAACACCCGCACGGGGTGGTCCCAGACGTTCTCGGCCCTGGTCTCGACGGGCCGGACCGGGCGGGCGCCGGCCAGCGGGGCGGCCAGCCGCAGCACCGCGACGTCCCCGCCGCGCTCCGGGGTCCGCGGCACCCAGTGCTCGACGACCGCCATCACCCCCGCCACGGCCGGCCGACCCGCCCCGGACGGCACCGGCAGCAGGGGCAGGTCCACGAACACCCAGGACCCGACGCCCGGTTCGACGCCCTGCCCGGCGAGCGCCGCCGAGACCACGTGCGCACAGGTGACGGCCAGGTCGGGTGCGACCAGGAAGCCGGCACCGACCGGCCTGCTCAGCGCGTCGTGGATCCGCAGCACCGCGGCGTCCAGCGCGTTCGACCCGACGCCCTCCACGGGCCCGGGGACCGGCGCCGTCACGGCGCGGGCTCCTCCGCCGCCGCTTCGACCACCTGGTCCGTCCCGTCGGCCGGTGTCCGTTTCCAGGTCAGCGAGACCTTGAAGTTCGCCTGCGCCGAGGTGCTGGAGATCACCACGTCCGCCTCCGCGGACAGCGACAGCCCGAACTCGATGCCGATCTCGTCCGGTGCGTGGGCCATGCCGCGGAAGCCGTCGACGAAGTCCTGCGCCACCGGCCTCACCCCGGCCAGCATCTCGCCCAGCGACCGTGTGGCACGGGCCACCACCTGGCCGGGCCGGGCCACCTGCACCAGGCCCTCCGCGGCCTGCTCGATCTCGATCCTCACGACGTCCGGGATACCGGCCCCCGGACCGACCGGCAGTTCAACGAGGTACGCCATCTCTCCCCCTCGGAGCCTCACGGCCCCATGCGTGCGTGGTGTCCCTGTCCCTGTCCCCGTATCGCTCCCGCCGACGCGGCCGGCGCGAACCCGTGGGAACCCGCCTGCCGGGCAGGGGGAATCACCGTACAAGCCCGCACCGGGGAGTGCCTCGGGAACGGACAGAAATGGCGACAACTCGTATATGAGTACTAAGACTTGTGGATCTCAGCGGTGGGCGGATGCCACCGCCCTCAGCGCGTTCCTCGCGCCGTACCGCACCCGGCGGACGGTCTCGGACCTCCCCACGGCAGAGGGCCCGGGCAGGAACGGAGAGCGTCCCCGGAGCCGACTCCATGACGGCCCCGGCCCCTGGGTCAGGAGAACTCGCGCAGGCGCGGCCGCACTCCCAGCACGGTCAGGGCGAGTGCCGCCGCCAGCACCGCCGCGCCCGTACCCGCGGTGACGGCGTCGAGGTCGCCGTCGGTGGCGGCGACGGCCGCGTCGAAGGCGCGCTGGTTGATGGCCTGGTTGTCGTCCAGGGCCGCAGCGAGCGTTCCGAAGTCGGCGTTGGACTGGCCGGGGGTGAGGCCGGTGTTGTAGGTGACGGCCTCCTTGAGCCTCCCCTGGGCGTTCAACTCGCGGATCCTCCGGTCGTCGCGCTGGTACTGCTGGAAGGCGGCCAGGACCCGTTCCGCCGCGTCCTGCTCCCCGGGGAAGGTGATGTTGCGCAGTTCGTCGCCGAGGTACCCGCCGAACCCCACCTGGCCGTGGTCGGCCCGGTGCCGGTCCGCCAGTACGGCGAGCCGGTCGTTGTACGCGGCGAGGGCGGCACCGTCGACCCGGGCGAAGGACTGGGTCTTGTCGAGGAAGCTCTGCTCGTAGGCGGCCGCCCGGGCGGGGTCGGTCAGGTAGCGGCTCTCGTCGGCGTTCAGGTCGTACGCCACCGCGCGCGCCCGGCTGAGCGCGATCACCGAGTCGAAGGAGTTGCTCTTGGCGATCACCAGCCGGTGATCGGTCCGGGAGGCCAGTGTCAGCGCGGCGGCCAGCCCCACGAGGGCGAGCAGGCTCGTGACGGCCAGCGGCACGTTCACCAGCCGCCGGAAGCGCACGGCGAGCACCCGCTGCAGCAGCCCGAGCGCGGCCAGCACGACCAGACCGGTGAGCAGGATCCACCACCGGCCGCCGGACAGGGCGTCACGCCGGTCGGTGTAGTTGCGTTCCACGACGGCCGCGTTGGCCTTGGTGACGTCGTCGACGGCGGGCAGCAGGCGCTGGCGCAGCAGGTCGGTGGCCTGCCGGTAGGCCGCGAGGGCCTCGGCCGACGGGCGGCCGGCCGGGGCCCGGGCCTGGTCCTCCAGCAGCTGGGCCCGGGCCGTCAGGGCCTCGTAGCTCCCGAGTTCACCGATGACGGTCTGCACGGCCCGCTCCCCGGCCCGGTCGCCCGCCGCCGCCTCCGCGACCTGCTGCAGGTCGGTGTCGGCCTGGGTGCGCCGCTGTTCGAAGGTGTCCAGGGTCGCCCTGCGCGGCGCCGCGTAGTCCGGATCGGCGCCGAACAGCAGCAGGTTGGCGGCCTGGGCGTCCATGTCGTTGAGCGCGAAGTACAGGTCCGCCGAGCGCACCACCTGCGGGGCCGCCCGGTGACCGATCACGTCCGTGCCGTCCCGGGCCCCGCCCAGGACGGCGCCGCCGACCGCTCCGGCGCCGAGCAGCGCCGCGAGGCAGAGGCCGGTGAGCCCGCGCACCAGGCGCGGGGTGGTCCACCGGGCCCGGCTGCGCCCGGGGCGCCAGTGACGGGGGGCGCGCGGCCCGGGTGGTGGTTCGGCTGTCTCCTGTCGCGCCGTCTCCGGCGCGACCGTTTTCCCCACGACCGCCGTACCGCCCGACGTTCCCGTTGGCATCGCCGCGCGCCCCCTCCCCCTGTTTCACCGGCCGCCGAACCTTCCCCGGAGGAACCCGCCGGGGGTCGGGGTTCGGCCAACGGTCCGCCGCCGGGACGCGTGCCCGACTGGAGAACCGTTTCCTCGCAGCTCACGCTAGGCGCGGCCGAACACCCGTCCGCTCGCTCTAACGCCTACTTGACGCCGCCGGCCGCGATCTTGACGAAGCCTTGGCGGTGCTTCGGCCGGTGATCGTCCGCTGTTGCCCGGCAAGGCCCGTCGCAGGCCCGTACGCCGAGCACCTTCCGGGAGCGCCGAGCCCCGGGGCCCTCCGTCCGTCCAGCCGGACGGCGGGCCCCGGGGTCCTCAAGCGGCGCACCCGGTGCCGGTGTCACGCGGCACCGGGTGGGTCCATCGGGTCAACGCCCGGGCTTCCGGCCGTGGTTGGCCTTCTTCTTCCGCCGGGCCTTCTTCTTGCGGGCGCGCCTGGACATCGTGCTCCTCCTCCCGGTCCGTGGGGTGCCGGCGGTTCAGGCGGCCAGGCCGGCCAGCTGGTCGGCGAGCCTGGCCAGTCGCTTCAGCGAGCGCTCCTCCTGGGCGGCCTGCGCCACGGGCGCGATGGCTTCGCCGTCGAAGTAGGCGCCGTTGGCCACGACCGTCCCCGGCAGGCAGAGCCGCACCACGGCCGCCGCCCCCTCCGCCGCCGGCGCGCCGGTGCGCCCGTACAGCGGCAGCAGCGCGGTGGCGCACTGGCCCGGGTCGAGACTGACGGCGGTGATGCCGGAGCCGGCCGGGGCCATCCCGGCGGTCGCCATGGTGAGCGCCAACTGCGACTGCGCGTACGCGGCGACCCGCGAGTACCTCTTCGTCCGGTGCGGGTCCGACCAGTTCATCGAGGCGGTGCGGTGCAGCGAGGAGGAGACGTTGACGATCCGGGCGTCGCCGGCCGCCGCGAGCGGGGCGCGCAGCAGCCTCGCCAGCAGGTGCGCGGCCAGGAAGTTGACCTGGAGCGAGACCTCGTTGCCGTCGCCGGTCAGGGTGCAGCGCTCGGGCGCCATCGCGGCGGCGTTGTTCACCAGCAGGTCCAGCGCCGGATAGTGCTTGACGACCGTACCGGCCAGCACCGCGACCTCCGCGAGGTGGGTGAAGTCGGCTGCCAGCTCGACGAGTTGGTCCCGCCGGGCGCCCGCGGCGACCAGCCGCTCGACGGCTTCCGCCGCCTCGGCGGCGGTCCGGGCGTGCACGAGCACGGTCGCACCGTACCCGGCGAGCAGTCGGGCGGTCTCCCAACCGATCCCGGAGGAGGCACCGGTGACGAGGGCGGTGCGGGCGGACAGCACAGTGTCGGACATGACCCATCCAAGGGTGGAAGGCACCGGCGGGGTGCGGGAGTTGCGCGGCACAGGGCCGCTCGCTCCCGGGGCCGCCGGTGCGGGAAAGGTGTGGTGCGATGAGAGGAGGCCGCCCGTCCCCCGCCCCTCGGAGCCGGTCGGGGCCGGGGGACGGGCGGCGGTGATCGGCACGGAGCCGGTGGAGGACACCGGACCCCGTACCCCGCGGCCGGCGGAGAGCGGGAAGCGGCTCGGTCCTACCGGACGGCGGTGGCGACCGCGACAGCGACGATCCGCGGCCGACTATGCGGCGGGCGGTCGTGGTGGCGTGTCGAGCGGTGCATGTGCTCCATCAAAGCCCGCCCGCATGCCCGGGGCAAGCGCGTTCACCCTCCCTGACGAACCCCTGACGCCCACCGACGCGCTACTGACGCATCGTTGACGCGCCCGCCCGGACCGGCGACGGGCGCACGCCGGTCCCTCGCGCCGACGACCCCGGCCCGGCTTCCGGTGCGTCAGCCGGTTGCCGGCCCCGGCCGGTGGGACAAGCGGATCACCGTCGTGGAGTCGACGGTGCGGGCGCCGGCCATGGTGCCGCACCCGGTGCTGATGCTGGTGCCCGCGCCGTTCAGCGTGTCACCGGCGAAGCGCGCGCTGTCGGAGGCGACCCTGCCCGCGGCGACCAGCGAGGCGGTCCCGTAGGCCTTGACGACGTCGACGCGGTCGAACCCGAACGTGGAGACGGCGCCGTCCGCCCAGGTGACGCGGGTGGCCGAGGTGTCGCCGTGCTCGTCGCCGGTGCATTCGGTGCGCGGCAGGGTGACGGTGTGGTCGACGGTCCCGGCCGCGACGGGCCGGCCTGCCGGGTCGACGCACTTCACGGTGCCGGTCATGTGCAGGGTGTCGGCCTGGGGCGCGTTGCCGCCGCCGGGGCCGACGGGGGTGTCGAAGGTGCCGTGGAGGGTGCGCACGCAGGTGGCGTCGACCTCGGGATCGGCGGAGGCGGCGCCGGCCGGAATGGCCGCTTCGAGGAGTGCCACGGCGGTCAGTGCGGCGCCGACGAGTACGGGTTTCATGAGCTGGATCTTCTCCTGTTGAATTCGGGTTCGATCAACGAATTTCCTGGACCACGGCTTCGGCGCCGCGCACGGGAGCCAGGGCCGTAACCACCCGGTCCACCCGCGAGAGATATTCCGACCGGGAAACGATCTGATCGTTATCCGAATCAAACATTGAGAAGATACGACGTTCTACTTCATCACACACAGCAGTCCCCTCCGGTATTCGTCTGCGGTTTTCCGGAACCGCACAATACCGACGGAGACGCCGGTTCCCAGGAGGCGCGCGATCCGGGGAGGCGCCCGATCCACCCGCCGTGGGCGGGCCGCGGTGCACCGGCCGCGACCACCGCCGGTGCACCGCTCCTCCTGGTTCCCGCGCTCAGTGAAGGACGTCGAGCGCGTTGTCCGCGTCGTTGACGAAGTAGACGGCGTCCTGGTCGAGATCCAGCGCGAGACCGAAGAGCGCACCGGCGCCGGGCGGGGTGCCCTCGTTGTTGATCTGCTTGCTCGCCACCTGCCGCCCCTCGGGAGTCGTCTCGACGATGTTGCCGTCCCCGCCGTTGACCGTGAGGATGTCACCCCGGGGTGCGATCGCCAGCCCCAGCGGGGCGTTGAGGCCGCCGCCCTCGGTGACGACCCGGCCGATGCCCGCGCTGTCCGTGCGGGCGACCGCGTGCGGGATCGCGGTGATCCGGCTCAGCACCGCGTCGGCGACGAACAGCGTGCCGTCATGGCCGAGGCCGACCCCGGTCGGGCCGACCACCAGGGCCGCCGGGTCCGTCCGCTCGGGGAACCCGGAGCCGATCTCGGTGGTGGCCACCCGCTGCGGCGGCTGGTCGTCCTCGGTGCACAGGGTGATCCGCAGGACGGTTCCCCGGTCGACCTCCGCGCCGCCGCCGGCGACCGTCCCGTTGAGCACGTTGGTGACGAACAGCTCGCTGCGCTTTCCGGTGCTGACGGCGGTCATGTCCCACGGACCGTTGATGCCGTCGCCCGCGATGGTCTCCCGGACGGTTCCGTGCCGGTCGAGCACCAGCAGGCAGCCGGCCTCGGCGGTGTCGGACGTGCCGTCCGCGGTGGGCAGGCTGCCGACCACGACCCAGCCGCCGGGCAGGACGGTCAGCGCCGTGGTGAGGCCGACCCCGCCGGGGCAGGGGCCGGGCAGGTTGTTCGGGTCGATCGTGGCGAACGTCGTCCTGCTGCCGCCCGGGGTGACCTGGACCAGGGTGGTGCCGGTGCCCTGGAGGTTGGCGGAGTTGTTGAAGTTGCTGATCAGGACGTTGCCCCGGTGCAGGTCACCGACGCTCTCCTGGATGGTGAACGTGCCGTACGGGTTGACGTCGCCGTTCTCGGGGACGGTGGACGCGACGGCGGACACGGTGTGCAGCCGGTCCAGGAACGGCGGCGGGTCCGCCGCGCCGGCCGGGGACGCGGCAGCGGCCAGACCGAGGGTCAGCGCGGTGGTCACCAGCGCGTTCGAACATGCCCGAAGCTTCATGTGCACATGCCTTCTGGAGGGCGGACCGGACCTCCGGTTCCCGGACGGCCCGACCCGCGGAAGTACTCGGATCGCCCCCGGAACGCCACGCTAGGCGCAAGCCGCCGCACCCCGCCTCACGACGTCCGCCAAACGCTGATCACACTGAGTGACGACAGTGCGCCGATGCTCGGCGGGGCGCTGGACCTCGTCGGCATCGCCCTGCCCGAGACGGAGCGGCACCCGTACGCGGGCGCCGCTCCGCCTTCCGGGGCCTTCCGGGGCCGTCCGGGGCCTGACGGTTCGTTCCCACTCGGATCCCGCCCGAACGCTCGCCATCGACGCGCCCCGGGCACAGGCTGCTTCCGTGACCGTGTCCGTACGGACGCGGTGCGAGCGGAAGGACGACACATGACGAGCACACGCGGCCGCATCGCCGCCCTGGCGGGCGCCTTCGCGGTGGTCGCCGGCACCACCCTGGCGACCCCCGCCCTCGCCTCCACCGGAGCCGGAGCCTTGGCCGGAGCCGGAGCCGGAGCCGGGGCCGGGGCCGGAGCCTTGGCCGGGGCCGGAGCGTTAGCCGAAGCCTCGGCCGACGGCGAAGCCCTGGCCGGCGGCGGGATCACCGGGCAGGCACCCTGCCCGGACGCGCCCGAGTTCACCTGCGGGACCCTCACCGTCCCGCTCGACCACAGCGGCGCCACCCCCGGCAGCCTCGACCTCGCGGTCGCCGTCACCGGCAACACCAAGGCCCCCAGGGGCGACCTGCTGTTCCTCACCGGCGGCCCCGGCCAGCCCGGCGTCCCGGCGATCAAGCAGATCGCGGGCAAGCTGGAGCCCGTCCTCAAGGACTACCGCCTGGTCATGTACGACCAGCGCGGCACCGGCCGGAACGCGCTCCAATGCCCCGGCCTCCAGGAGGACATGGGCTCCTCCGACCTCGCCCTGCCGCGCAAGCGGTCCGTCGCCGACTGCGCCACCGCCCTCGGCACCGACGCCCGCCACTACAGCACCGCCGACACCGTCGCCGACATCGACCTGCTGCGCCGTGCCCTCGGCGACCGGCGCCTCACCCTGGACGGCGTCTCCTACGGCACCATCGTCGCGAAGCGGTACGCGCTCGCCCACCCGGCGCACGTGGCGCGGCTGGTGCTCGACTCGGTGGCGCCGCCACAGGGTTTCGACCCCCTCGACCTGGCCGCGCTGCCCGCGAGCGCCCGGGTCCTGCGGGCCGCCTGCCGGGCCACCGGCTGCACCACCGATCCGGCCGCCGACCTCGCCACCACCGTTCGGCGGTACGGCAACGGAGCGCAGATCCTGAGTGCGCTCACCGGCTACGAGTTCATCGACCCGGACTACGGCGGGGTGCCGGACATCCTGCACGAGGCCGCCGCCGGGCAGCCCGCGAAGCTCCAGGACTTCTTCGAACTCGTCCACCGGGAGGTCGACGCCGCCCCGGCCGGGGATCTCAGCCAGGGGCTGCACTCCGCCACCCTGTGCGCCGACTCGCACTTCCCGTGGGGCACCACCGACACCCCCGTCGGGGGCCGGCCGGCCGCGCTGGAGCGCACCCGGCAGCGGCTGACCACCGAGCAGACCTGGCCGTTCGACCCTGCGACCGCGACCGGGCTCGGCAGCCTCCTGGTCTGCCTGGACTGGCCGCGCGAGCCCGTCCCGCCGATCCTGCCGGCGCACCGCAAGCTGCCCGACGTGCCGGTGCTGCTGCTCGGCGGCGACCGGGACCTGGCCACGCCTTATGAACTGCTCTTCCAGCAGGCCGAGTTCGCGCACCATCCGCGGATCGTGATCGTCCCGGGCGCGGCGCACTCGGTGCAGAACCGGGCGGCGAACCCGGCCGGACGGCAGGCGGTGTACGACTTCCTGCTCAAGTAGTGGCAGGCGTTGGCCCCGGGGCGACGCTACGGACGCCGGTCGGTCCACTCCTCGGCGGGGGTGCGGATGGCGAGGACGGCCATGTCGTCGTGGCCGTCGCTGGGGTGATGGTCGGCGAGGAAGCGGACGAGGTCGTCCAGGGGTTCGCCCGCGTGGGCGGCGGCGAGCTCGGCGAGGGTGTCCAGGCCGTCGCGGACGGCGGGCCCCCCGCCCCGGGATTCCGGAGCAGGGAGCCCGCCGGCCGGACGTCGGGCGCCGGACGTCAGGCGCGGCAGGTCCCGGTGGACCAGTCGACGGTCGCGGCGGCCTGCGAGTACTGCCACTCGGGGCCGAGCAGGTCGCGGTCGAGCTGCGCGGCCGCGCCGCGGCTCTCGACGATGTAGCCGAAGTCCTGCAGCCAGGCCGGGTACAGGTTCTTCGAGCCGATGTAGAAGGCCGAGTCGTCGACCGAGACCAGCTTGTGGTGCAGCGCGTACGGGTGCCCGTCGGCCCAGGTGGCGGTGGGGGCGGCGCGGAAGGAGGCGAGCTGGAGGTTGCCGCAGAGGGCCGCGGCGGCCTTGCCCTGGTCGCCGGTGAGCGCGGTGAGCCGGGCCTTCAGGACGTCGCTGATCTCGACGAGGGACTTCATCTGCGAGTAGCCTCCGCTGCCCACGGTGCCCCGGTTGGCCGGGTCGCTGACCACGATCCGCACCTTGACGCCGGCGGCCAGCTTGGCGGCCAGCGTGTCGTAGAGCCGGGAGTCGTAGCGCGAGAGCGGCGGGCAGGTGCCGTTCAGGTCCTGCTGGGAGATCTCGACGTGCCGCTGGGCGCTGCCGACCAGGGCGCGCAGGGCGTTCTCCTCGGGGTTGACGGTCTCGTAGTCGCGGTCGGCGTTGGTGTTGTCGTGCAGGGTCAGCGGGCCGCACTTGGCGTCCGCCGCCCCGGGGACGGGACCGGGCTGGTAGCGGGAGGAGGGGTCCGCGTCCTTGATGCCGACGCCGAGGCCGCCGACGGCTATCACCGGGACGTTCCCGGCGGCGGGGGCGGGCGGGTTGAGCTCGCGTTCGATCGACGGGCGGCAGGCGCCGCCGTCCGAGGAGGCGAACCACGCGTTGTCGAGCAGGCCGGTCCGGCCGCAGGTCCACTCCCACAGGGTGTCCAGGTAGCGGCCGGCGGAGGTCGCGGCGGGGCCGGTGAGCGCGAGGTCGACGTCCGAGACGGGGTGCGCGGTGTCGAGGTAGTCCTTGCTCCAGCCGTTGATGCCGCCGGTGAGGACGGTGCGCCCGTCGACCACCAGGAGCTTGGAGTGGTTCCAGGAGAAGGCGGTGCGCGAGGCGGTCATCGAGGCGATGTTGAGGCTGACCGAGGAGGCGGCCGGTCCGAGCTTGGCGACCAGCTCGTCCCGGTAGCGCGACGGCAGCACGTTGGCGTTGTACAGCGGCGCCGCGCCGACGAGGATGCGCACGACCGGGCGGTGCCCGGCGGCGACCGAGGCCTTGAGCCCGGCGACCAGGGCCTCCTCGAATCCGCCGTCGGGGAACGGCGCGAGGCTGGAGACGTCGACGGTCCGGGTGGCGGCGGAGACGTCGGCGGTCATTTTCGCGAGCAGCGCGCGGGTGCCGGGCCGGTCGGCGCAGGTGGCGTCGCCCCAGCAGGCTGGTGTCTGGAACAGCCAGTCGGCGGGGCCGCCGGCCCGGTCGGCGCCGGCCAGGGCGTTGCCGTCGGTGCGCTGCCAGACGGTGCCCTCCAGGCCGGGCGACACCTGGCGCAGCACCTGCTCGACGGCGTCGAGGTGGGCGGTGTCCGTGCCCTGCGCGGGCGCGGAGTCGGCGTGGGACGGCGCGACCGGCAGGACGGTGAGCAGGGTGCTGGCCGCGACGGCGGCGAGGGCACCACGCAGAGCGCGGCGGGGTCGGCGGGAGCCGGGTCGGTACACGTGAGGATCCTTCAGAACATGGCAGGCGTCGTGCTGTTCGCCTACGAGACACCCAGAGACTACCGGCTGGTAACAGGCCGTCAAACTTGGGCATGACAAGAGCGCGGACGGGCCCGGCCGACCCCGGCGAGATCCGGCCCACGCCCCTGAGCTGCACGACGCCGCCGGCCGAGCGACCGCGCAACCGTCCGGCAGCTGTTCGCTGCCCAGGGAGATCACGCCGCCGCGGGCGGTCGACGGAGGAGTACGAACATGCCGCCGCGCCGTTGCCGGAGGATCATGAAAGCAGTGGACGCGCCGGTCTCCGCGCCTCCCCGGATCCGCCGAGCCTGTCGGTCCGCTGCCAGGCCCCACCTCCTGGAGGTCCCCGTGAACAGCTCACCCGCGTCAAGTCCCGCCGGGCCGATCGTCGTCGGTACGGACGGCTCGGAGCCCGCCCGCAGGGCCGTGCTCTTCGCCCTTCGCGAGGCACAGCTGCGGAGAGTCGGCGTACGGGCCGTCTGCGCCTTCGGCGGCCGGCACGCCGATCCGCCGGACCGGGCCATGACGGGCTGGTTCCGCCCGAGCGGCGATCCGGAGCCGCATCTGCACGACGCCGTCGCCCGTGAGGTGACGGACCTGGTCGAGGAGCTGCGACAGCAGGTCGGCGAACCGTATGTCGAGGTCGAGGTGCGCTGCGAGCACGGCCGCCCCGCTCAGGTCCTGCTGGAGGAGAGCCGGGACGCCGGCCTGCTGGTGGTGGGCACCCGCGGTGCCGGCCGCTGGGGCCGGCTCGCCCTCGGCTCGACCAGCACCGAGATCGTCCACCACGCCCGCCTCCCCGTCGTCGTCGTACCGCCCGAGCCCGGAGCCGCACCCGGGTGAACCCCTGCGCCCGGCGTCCCGTCGAGGGCCTGCGGACAGGTGCGCCGGGGAAGGCCGGCGTCTCCGTGTTCACCGTGCGCGGGGTGGCGTTCGCCGGGTCGCGGAACACCCGGTGCGACCGCCCCGCCACGAGATCGATCCCGCCCACGGCCGTCACGCCGGACGGCGAGGCGCTGCCCGCCTTCCAGGACACGCGGGTCGGGGCCGGCAACACCAGGTGTCCGTCCGGTCAGCCGGGGACGGTGGCGCCGCCGCGTTTCCCGCTCGCCGCCACCGCGGCCGGGCCCGTCGTCCCGGGCACCGCGCGCCAGGCGCGGGCGGCGAGCGCACCGGAGGCGAGGGACACGGCGCCGAGGGCGGCGGAGGCCGCGGTGAGCCCCAGGGTGGCGCCGAGCCAGCCGGCCAGGGGGTAGGTGAGCAGCCAGCAGCCGTGGGAGAGGGAGAACTGGGCGGCGAAGACGGCGGGAAACTCCTCGGCCGCCACCGAGTCGCGCAGGACCCGGCCGGTGGGGGTGAGGATCAGCGAGCCGACCGCGCCGAACGCCGCCCAGACGGCGAGCAGGACGGGCCAGCGCCAGGCGCCCGGCCCGGCGGCGGTCAGCGCGGCGAGCAGGGCGAAGAGGCCGACGATGCCGAAGGCCGCCGGGAGCATGACGGTCCGGTCCGGCAGCCGGTCCAGCACCCGGGGCAGCAGCAGCGCCACGACCATCGACCCGGCCCCGTAGGCGCCGAGCGCGATCGGGACGTCGGTGGCGGGGCGGCCGAGCGGGCCGCGGACGTAGACGACGGTGTTGACGATCACCATCGCACTGGCGGCGGCCGCCGCGAGGTCCAGGGCGAGCATCGCGCGCAGCCGGGGCACGGCGAGGAACAGCCGGGTGCCGCGGACGGACCGGGCGAGGACGCCCCCACCGGGCCGCGCCCGCTCCCGCTTCGACCGGACCGGCTCCGCCCGGGTCGGCTCCGGGCCGCCCTGCCCGACCGGCTCCGGCCGTACCCGCTTCGGCAGGGCGGCGGAGACCACCAGGACGGCGGAGGCGAGGAACCCGGCGGCGGTGCCCCAGAACAGCCAGTTGTAGCTGATCAGCGCGAGCAGGGCGGCCGCGAGCACCGGGCTGACCAGGCTCTCGGTGTCGTAGGCGAGCCGGGACAGCGACAGGGCGCGGGTGTACGCGCGCTCCTCGGGCAGCACCTCGGGGATCACCGACTGGAAGGCCGGGGTGAAGGCCGCCGAGGCGGATTGCAGTACGAAGATCAGGACGTAGACCTGCCACACCTCGGTGACGAAGGGCAGGGTGAGGGCGACGCCGGCCCGGGTGAGGTCGGAGGCGGCCATCAGGCGTCGGCGCGGGATGCGGTGGGCCAGCGCGGTGACCACCGGGGCGATGCCGACGTACGCGAGCATCTTGATCGCCAGTGCGGTGCCGAGCACCGATCCGGCGTCCGCTCCGGCGAGGTCGTACGCGAGGAGGCCGAGCGCGACGGTGGCGAGGCCGGTGCCCACCAGGGCGACGATCTGGGCGGCGAACAGGTGCAGATAGGTGCGGTTGCGCAGCACGGACAGCATGGAGGACCCCGCTCGGACTGGGCGCGGCAGGACGACACGGCCAGGATAGGTCAACATGTGCACGCATGTGCACATGTTGACGAAAAGGCGGCCCGTACCCCGGAGGGCACGGGCCGCGGAGCCGGAAGGTACGGGTCAGTCGTGCGGGGGGAGCTCGCCGATCTGGTGGTCGGCGACGCTCAGCGCCTCGTCGACCAGCCGACGCAGGTGGCCGTGGCGCAGCGCGTAGACGACGCGCCTGCCGTCCTTGCGGGTCGTGACCAGGCCGGCCAGCCGGAGCTTGCCGAGGTGCTGGCTGACCGACGTCCGGGGGGCCCCGGTCGCCTCGGTCAGCGTGGTCACGTCGGCCTCGCCGGCGCTCAGCCGCTGGAGCAGGGCGAGCCGGGTGCGGTCCGCGAGCAGCGCCAGGATGCCGGCCGCGGCCTCCAGCCGCTCGTCGTCCCGATGCTCCTGCGCATGGTGTGCACCTGATATCCGAAGGCTCCCGCTCATGGCGCCATCGTAGGGCCCCGGGCCGGCCTGCCGAAGCGCCGCGACACCGGCCCGGGCACCGCCCGGCCGGAGGGGCCGCCATGGGCTCCTCCGGCCGGGTCGTCATCTCACGCGGTCACGAGCTCACGCGGTATCGAGCTCACGCGTTCATGCCCCACAGGAAGCCCGGTACGGGCGTGTAGCGCACGTACGGACTCCACTCGTCGCCCGGCGGGCAAGGGGTGGGCGGGCACGGCGGCGGCGGGCACTTGCTGTCCTCCACCGTGATCGCCACGCACGGGCAGTCCTTGCTCAGCCCGACCTCGGTCACCGCGTGCTGCGGCAGGCTGTAGCCCTCGGGCGCGGAGACCTCCTGCCAGTAGTACGTGCCCAGCGGGAGACCGCTCGCGGAGCAGACACCCGACGCGGGGGTGACGCACGGGGAGCCGACGGCCGTGTCGGGGTTGGCCCCGGAGGTCTGCAGACCGGGCACGCCGTTGCTCTCGCGCCACAACTGGAAGACCGCGCCCGCCAGCGGCCGGCCCGAACCGGCGTCGACCTTGGTGACGGAGGTCGACCCGCTCGGAGCGGGCGTCTTCCCGTCCCGGACGGTCACCTGGATGTTCTGCCCACCGGTGTCGAGGACCACCGTCGTCACCGCGGGCCGCGGCAGGTCGTAGCCGGGCGGAGCCGCCGTCTCCTGCCAGTAGTACGTCCCCAGCGGCAGGCCGTCCGCCGAGCAGACGCCCGACGCCGGCGTGACGCAGGCGGAACCCACGGCGGTGTCGGGGTTGGCCCCGGAGGTCTGCAGACCGGGCACGCCGTTGCTCTCGCGCCACAGCTGGAAGGAGGCACCCGCCAGCGGCTGTCCGGTGACGGAGTCGACCTTGGTGACGCCGGTGGTGCCGGTGGGCGCGGTGGTCTGGGCGTCGGCGACGCCGACCGGGGTGTGCTGCCCGTTCATGTCCAGCACCACGGTGGTCACGTTGAGCTCGGGCAGCTCGTACCCGTCGGGCGGCGAGACCTCCTGCCAGTAGTACGTGCCCAGCGGCAGGCCGTCCGCCGTGCAGACGCCCGACGCCGGGGTGACGCACGGGGAGCCGACGGCCGTGTCGGGGTTGGCCCCGGAGGTCTGCAGACCGGGCACGCCGTTGGTCTCGCGCCACAGCTGGAAGACCGCGCCCGCCAGCGGCTGCCCCGTCCCGGCGTCGGTCTTCGTCACGGTGGTGGACCCGGTGGGGGCGGTGGTCCCGGTGTCGGCGACGTTGACCGGGGTGCTCTGCCCGTTGGTGCTCAGCACCACGGTGGTCACGTTGAGCTCGGGCAGCTCGTACCCGGGGGGCGCGGCGGTCTCCTGCCAGTAGTACGTGCCCAGCGGCAGGCCGCTCGCCGAGCAGACACCCGACGCCGGGGTGACGCAGGCGGAACCCACGGCGGTGTCGGGGTTGGCCCCGGAGGTCTGCAGACCGGCCACGCCGTTGCTCTCGCGCCACAGCTGGAAGGTCGCGCCCGCCAGCGGCTGCGAGGTCGCCGAGTCAATCTTCGTCACACTGGTGGAGCCGGTCTCGACGACCGGGCTCCGGGTGTCCCGGACGGTGACCGGGACGTTCTGGCCGTTGGTGTCGAGGACCACGGTCGTCACCGCGGGCTGCGGCAGGTCGTAGCCGGGCGGAGCCGCCGTCTCCTGCCAGTAGTAGGTGCCCAGCGGCAGGTCGGCGGTGGTGCAGAGGCCGTTGCTCCCGGTGGTGCAGGGGGCGCCCACCTTGGTGTCCGGGGTGGTCCCCGAGGTCTGCAGGCCCGCGACGCCGTTGGTCTCACGCCACAGCTGGAAGGTGGCACCCGCCAGCGGCTGCGAGGTCGCGGAGTCGACCTTCGTCACGCTGGTCGACCCGGTGGGAGCCGGGGGGTTGCCGCAGTCCGGGAGGTCGCCGTTGAAGGGGTAGGCGTGGAACTCGGTCCCGGTCATGCCCGAACCGGAGTTGTGCAGCAGGGTGCCGGTGGTGAAGAACCGTCCGTTCAGGCCGGGCAGGTTCATCGTGGCGGTGCTGGCCGGGTTGCCGACCAGCACGCTGCCCTGGAACTGCCCCGATCCCGTGAGGGTGACGGTCGTCGCGGTGGGGAAGTTCCACAGCAGTCGCTCGCGCAGTTGGTTCCAGGGGTCGGTGTCCTGGAGGCTGCCGCTGTAGGTGTTGATGGTGCGGGCGCCGCCCACGAGGTTGACGAGCACGGTCGCGTTCGCGGGGATTCCGGCGAACGCGACGCCCTGGGTGGAGCCGCCGAGCCCGACGATGTCGAAGTCGACGTTGAAGACCTGGAGGGCGGAGGTGCCGTCACCGGTGAACAGGGTCTGGAACCCCTGGTTGACGGCGGTTCCGGTGGCGGGGCGGGGCGTGCCGACCCCGGCGTAGCAGGCGCTGGCCGTCTGCAGTTCGCCGCGCAGCGGCGTATAGGCGGCCACGGCCCGCGGGTCCTGGACCTTGGTGCCGGTGATGGTGCCGGTGGTTGTGCCCGCGTAGCGGACGACGCCTCCCTCGGCCAGGAGCGACTGCCCCGGGGCCACGGTGACGTTGCCTCCGGCGGTGAGGAAGTCGGCCCCGTCCGGCGGGGGGACGCGCGAGCCGACGCCGACGATGCCGATGTTGTAGACGGAGCTGACTCCGGCGGCCTTGTTCATGCTGAAGGAGCCGAGGGTCACCACGTGCCCCTCGGCCTCGGCGGCCGAGCCGCTGACGTTGAAGTCGCCGCCGACGAAGATGTTCACGCCGGCGTCGCGCCCCGCGAAGGGCCCGTTGTTGACCGGCGGGAACGTCGCCGGGCAGTCCGCGCCCAGGCAGGGCCCGAGGCCTCCCGGGAGGCCGGCCGCGTAGGCGGCCGTCGGTGCGACGAGCGACATGCCGAAGGGGACGAGCGTCAGGGCCAGGGCGGATCCCATCACCCTGCCTAGTCTTCGTCCCCAGCCGACGGCGGTCGTCGGATGCTGACTGGGCTTCACATCAGTCCTTTCATCACATGAACACAAAGACAACCCTCGGAGTGTTCTCCTCGAAGCCCCGAGCGGCGGCGACCCACCGGTGTTTTCGTCTGAACGCTGCGCCAGGTGCACCCGATCGGACGCGACCCACGCGCGGACCCGGCGGACCCGGCGCAGGCGCACCGGCAGGGTCTCCCGGCCCCGGATTGGGGTCCTCCGGCCCTGATGCGCCGTCAGCGCCGACCCCATCCTGGACGCGTCGAGGCCCACCCGCCGCCTCGCCCGAACGACACCACGAGTCCCCGGAGGACCCGCATGTTCTGCTTCCAGTGCGAACAGACCGACCGCACCGGCGCCACCCCCGGCTGCGCCGGTCCGATCGGCAACTGCGGCAAGGATTCCCCCACTTCGGACCTCCAGGACCTGCTCATCCACGCGGTCAAGGGCATCTCCCAGTACGCCGCCAGGGCCCGCGCCCTCGGCGCCCCGGACGACGAGGCCGCCGCCTTCGTCCTGTACGCGGTCTTCACCACACTCACCAACGTCAACTTCAACCCCACCCGCTTCGCCGCCCTGATCCAGCTGGCCGTCGGCGTCCGCACCCGGGCCAAGGAGCGCTACGAGCGGGCCGCGCGCGCCGCCGGCCAGGAGCCGCAGACGCTCACCGGGCCCGCCGCCTGGACCCCCGGGGCGCACCCGGCGACGCTGGTGGGCCAGGCCCCGGACGTCCGGGTGAACCTCGGGCTCCCCCTGGTCGGGCCGGAGGTCGTCGGGCTCCGCTCGCTCCACCTCTACGCGCTCAAGGGCATCTGCGCCTACGCCCACCACGCCGACGTGCTCGGCCGCCGCAGCGCCGAGGTCCTCGGCGGCGTCGAGGACGCCCTCGCCTACCTGGCCGGCGAGCCGACCGACCCCGCCGAGCTGCTGGAGCGCGCCGTCGGCCTCGGCCGGCTGAACCTCGCCGCGATCGAACTGCTCGACGCCGCCAACACCGGCACCTACGGCCCCCAGCAGCCCACCACGGTGCGCACCACCCCCGTCGCCGGAAAGGCGATCCTGGTCAGCGGCCACGACCTGCGGGACCTGGAAGCCGTCCTGGTGCAGACCAGGGACCAGGGCATCAACGTCTACACCCACGGCGAGATGCTCCCCGCCCACGCCTACCCGCTGCTCAAGGCCCACCCGCACCTGGCCGGCAACTACGGCGGCGCCTGGCAGGACCAACAGCAGGAGTTCGCCGCCTTCCCCGGCCCGATCCTGATGACCTCCAACTGCATCATCGAACCGCACGTCAGCTACCGCCGCCGGATCTACACCGCCGGACCGGTCGGCTGGCCCGGCGTCCGGCACCTCGCCGACCACGACTTCCGTCCGCTGATCCAGGCCGCCCACGCCCTGCCCGGATTCCCGGAGACCGCCGCCGAGGAGGAGGCCGTCACCGTCGGCTTCGGCCGGGACGCCGTGCTCGCGGTCGCCGACCAGGTGGTCCACGCCGTGCGGCAGGGCACCATCCGTCACTTCTTCCTGATCGGCGGCTGCGACGGCCCCACCCCCGGACGCGACTACTACACCGACTTCGCTCTCGGCGCGCCCCGGGACAGCGTGGTGCTCACCCTCGGCTGCGCCAAGTACCGCTTCAACCGGCACGACTTCGGCGAGATCGCGGGCCTCCCCCGGCTGCTGGACCTCGGCCAGTGCAACGACACCTACTCCGCCATCCGGATCGCCACCGCGCTGGCCGACGCCTTCGAGTGCGAGGTCAACGACCTGCCGCTCACCCTGGCGCTGTCCTGGACCGAGCAGAAGGCCGTCGCCGTGCTGCTCACCCTGCTCGCCCTGGGCATCCGCAACATCCACCTCGGCCCCTCGCTGCCTGGCTTCCTGACCCCCGCCCTGGTCGACGAGCTGGTGAAGCGGTTCGACCTGCGGGTGATCGGCGACCCGGCGGCCGACCTGGCCGCGGCCCTCGAACGGACGGCGTCATGAGCATCGCCGACCCGGTGGAGGCGACCGGCTCGCACCCCGTCACCCTCACCACCAGCGACGGCGGCCGGCTGGAGTTCGACTGCGCCCCCGGCCGCAGCGTCCTGGAGGCCGCGGCGGAGGCCGGCGCCGCCCTCCCGGCCTCCTGCCGCCGGGGCACCTGCGGCTCCTGCCACGCCTCGGTCACCGACGGCCCGTACGAACTCGGCGGCCCGCAGGGCGCCTTCGGCCTCCACGAAACCGGCCTGCGTCCACGCTGGTTCGTGGCCGGCGGCACCGGACTGGCCCCGCTGCTGGCGATGGTCCGCCGGATGGCCGAGTGGCAGGACCCGCAGCCCGCCCGACTCCTCCTCGGCGTCAACGAACCGCAGGACGTCTTCGGACTGGACGAACTGGCCTCCGTGGCCGCCGAGTTGCCCGGCTTCCGGTACGACATCTGCGTCCGGAGGCCGGGCCCCGACCGGTCCGGACCGACCGGCACCCCGGCCGACCTCCTGGCCGCCGCCCTCCCCGAACTCGGCACCACCACACCCGACCTGTACGTCTGCGGCCCGCCACCCCTGGTCGACGCCGTCCTGCGCACCGCCGCACTCGCCGGCGTACCGTCCGACCAGATCCACCGGGAGCGCTTCCTGGCCACCTGACCCCCGCCGCCCCCGCCCCTCACCCGCCCGGGCCGCCCCCGACCTGATCGGCGAGATCGTGACAGGACAGGCAGGCAGACCGATATCTCCACCGGCCTGTCCCAACATCACGAGCCGGGTCGCCTCGTAGACCCCGGGAGGAGCCCAACCCAGCGGTCGACGCTTCTCGTCCCGGCACCGAACCGACCGGCCGGTCCATCGCGGCGGGTCCTGCAGGGCGGCAAGTGCGGCCGGAAGCGCACAGCTGCGGGCCGCGGTGGTCATCTCTTCTCGTTCCTCCGTCTTCCGGGGAAGTTCCCCCACCCTCTGGGGCCGCCAACGGGCCAATCCGGCAAAGATCTTGAAAATGCTCCTGTGACGTACATCACATATCAGGTCGGCCATTGTCTCCTCGCACCGCCGGTTGCCCCCGGAACGTCCAACGGGATGCCCGTAGTTCACTTGGCCGAGGTCGCCGCCCGCCAGGTCCGCACCCCAGGGGGCCTGCCATCAAGACCTCTCGCCGCCGTTTCCGGCCATCGCCGAACGACCGGCCGATCACAAAGGGCCCGTCCCGGCCATGCCTGTCCGACCGATCCTCAGGCGTCGGCACCGAGGGGTTCCTCGCCCCGGAACAGCTCATCGGCGGACCGATCACGCATGCCGTGGATCTCTACGCCTTCGGCATGGTGCTGTGCCATGCCGCCGGAACCGCGCCGCTCCCGGACGGCGAATCCCTGGCGTGCGCCCTCAGCCTGCCGCCCTCCCCGAGGGCAGCTTCGCCTGCAACCGCAGGACGTACGCGGTGTTCGCGAGGACGAACTGCCGCTGCGGTCCGAAGTGCGCTGGTGCGGCGGCGATCCGGCGCGGCTCCGCGTGGGCGGAGCGGACACCGTTCCGTCCCTGGACTGTTCTGTCGGAGTCCCGTGCGATGCTCAGCCGTCATGGACACCCAGCAGTTCTGGAATCTGGTCGAGGAAGCCCGCTCGCAGGTGCCGGCTCCGGACAACGGCTACGCCGTCGCGCGCCGGGCCGGCGCGCTACTCGCGCTTCGCCCCGCCGAGGAGATCGTCGCGGCCCAGCAGGTCCTGTGGAACCTGATGGCCGACTCGTACCGGGCCCCGCTCTGGGGCGCCGCCTACCTGGTCAACGGCGGTTGTTCCGATGACGGATTCGACTACTTCCGCGGCTGGCTGATCACCCAGGGCCGCGCGACCTTCGACAGCGTCATCACCGATCCGGACCGGCTCGCCGCACTCCCGGCCGTACGGGCCTGTGCCGCCGGCGGAACCGACCTCGAATGTGAGGAAACCCTGACCATCGCCTGGAATGCCTACCGGGAAGCCACCGGAGAAGACCTTCCCGGCGACGCCTTCACCATCTCGTACCCGCCCCTGGACCCGGACTGGAACTTCGACTTCGGCGACGACAACCGGCTGAGCCAACGGCTGCCACACCTGGCCGCGCTCTACTCGGACTGACGAAGCGGACATCGGGGCGCCGCACGAGACCCGGGCCAGGAACGGGCCACCTCCACGGTCGCGCGGCCAGGGTTGGAACACGGGCGGCCGCGAAGTGGCCGACCTGCCGCACACGCTGATGCCGGTCACGCCCGGAGAGGCATGCCCGGCATCAGCGTGTGGAACGAGCGGCTGCCCCCGTGTCACCCGATCTGGATGGCGGCGACCCTCGGCGGTCGGTTCGGGAAGGTGATGTCGGTCCAGCGTTCGATCCTCACGGAGTCACCGTTCACGTCGTAGTACGTCAGGTCGTTGTTGCCCGTGGAGATCCGGTCGACCCACCAGCCACCGAAGTCGGTCCTCCCCCCGTTCGCGTAGCAGTCGACGCTGTCACGGCCGTCGAGGTGCGACCAGATCTTCAGGAAGTCATTGCGGCCCCCGTCGCACTGGACGTGGTCGATGGCGAAGGCGTCGCCGCTCGGCAGGCCGACGGTGGCCGTGGCGGCTGCGGCGAACGCCATGGCCATGGAACAGATGGCCCTCTTGGTCTTCGAGATCACGGATTCTCCCTCGTACGAGGCCCGGGGCGCGGCCCGGCGCTGTCAGTGGCGTCACGTCATGACGGAACGGTGCTCGGCCGATTCGGTGAACGGCCGACCGCGCACCGGTCCGATTCCTCCCGGCCGCGCCTGTCGGTGACACGGCCGCATGACCCGGACCCTCAACGTAGTGACCCCCGTCCCCCGTCCGGCCGCAACACTCCGAATGCGAACCGGCGGGCCGAGACATCACCCGATCGTGGCGCTCACGTGCGGACGAGGGGCCGGGAGGGGGCTGCTCCCCCTCGGAGGTGCTCGCCCGAGCGGGGAGGACGTCGGTGCCGGGGGTGTCTCCGTCTTCCTGAACTCCGCCGGCACCGTGCGGTCGCAGGTCCTGCTCGGGGCGCGTGACACGGCCTCGGTCCGACCGCCCGGCGCGGGCCCGTCGGGATGCGTCCCGGCGGGCGCGCGCCGTTCCGGGGCTCGTCGGGAGCAGGGCGGACCGGGCTACTCCGTCGTCCGGTCCGGCTCGGTGGCCGGGGCGTCGTACTCGGCGAGGGTTTCGCGGGTGAAGCCGAAGAAGTAGGTGGCCAGGAAGCCCGCGAGGTAGCCGGTGAGCAGTCCGCCGCCGTAGACGGCGGCGCCCGCGAGGAGTCCGTGCGGGCCGGCCAGCAGGGGGAAGAGGGCCCAGCCGGAGGGACCGATGGCGGTGGAGCCCACCGTGCTGCCGAGTTGGCCGGCCACTCCGACGAAGGCGCCGCCGGCCGCGCCGCCGATGCAGGCGGTGATGAAGGGGCGCCCCAGCGGCAGGGTGACGCCGTAGACCAGGGGTTCGCCGACGCCGAGCAGGCCTGCCGGGAGGGCGGACCTGATGGTGGCCCGGATCGAGGCGTTGTGGCGCAGCCTCAGGTAGACGGCCACGGCACAGCCGACCTGCCCGGCGCCGGCCATGGCGAGGATCGGCAGCAGGACGGTGGAGCCCTGCTGCTGGATCAGGGTGGTGTGGATCGGGATCAGCGCCTGGTGCAGGCCGAGCATGACCAGCGGCAGGAAGAGGCCGCCGAGCACGAGTCCGGCGAGCAGGCCGCCGTGGGCGAGCAGCCAGGTGGCGGCGTGGCCGATGGCGGTGGAGATCTCCCCGGCGACGAACATCAGGCCGAAGAGTGCGGCCAGCCCGCCGAGCAGCACGGTGACGGTGGGGGTGACCAGCACGTCCAGGGCGGCGGGCACCAGCCGGCGGGTCCAGCGTTCCAGGTGGACGGCCAGCAGTGCGGCGCCGAGCGCGCCCACCACGCCGCCCTGTCCGGGGGTGAGGTGGTGGCCGAAGGCCTCCACCTTGGTGACCCCCGCGTAGACGATCACGCTGGCCACGGCTCCGCCGAGCACGGGTGTGCCGCCGAACTCCTTCGCCGTGTTGTAGCCGACGAAGACGGCGATCAGGGACATGAACCCGGAGGAGACCGGGCCCAGGGCGGTGACCAGTGCCGGTGCCCAGCCGAGGTTGGCGAGGGCCCCGGCGAGACCGGCGACGATCCCGCATCCGATCAGGGCGGGGATCAGCGGGACGAAGATGTCGGCGATCCGGCGCAGCGCCCGTTTCACCGGGGTCGCGTTGCGCACCCGGGCCTGGGCCCGGATGCGCTCGCCGCGCCCGGCGAGGTCCTCGGCGGTGGGGGCGGCCGCCGGCCCGGCCGCCCCGTCCTGCGGGCCGGGGGGCTCCAGGAGCAGGCGCAGCCGCGCGGTGACCCCGGCGACGGCGGCGGGCCCGAGCACGATCTGGTAGGTGTCGTCCTCGACCGTGCCCAGGACCTCCGGCAGCGCCCGGAGCGCCTCGGTGTCGACCAGGGCGCGGTCCGCCAGGCCCAGCCGCAGCCGGGTCATGCAGTGGGCGACCGAGCGGATGTTGGCGGCGCCACCGACCAGCGGGAGGATCGCCTCGGCCACGGCGCGGTTCTTCTCGTCCGACATGCCGGGTGACGTACCCGGGTGCTCCCCCGGCTCAACCGCCTTGGTACGCGGCGGTTCTGGACCCCGTGGCCGGAGCCGGTGCGCCGGCGGCGCCGTCCGTCCGGTCCGGGAGCGGGTCGTCGTCGGCTCCGGTGGTGCGCACCCGGTGCACGTACCGGTCGATGAGGTGGCGCAGCACGGTGGCGGTGGTGACGACGTCCGCCTCGGGGACGCCGTCCAGCGCGTCGGCGAGCCCGATGATGTTGGCCTGTTTCAGACGGTCCAGCACGTCCCGCCCGCCGGGGGTGATGGCCACCTGGCGGGCCCGCCGGTCCTGGGCGTCCTGGCTGCGTTCCACCAGCTGCTGGCCCTGGAGGCGGTCGATCTGGCGGGTGACGTGGGAGGGTTTGACCATCAGGCGGTCGGCCAGGTCGCTCACCCGGCTGGCCTCCGCGCGCTCGGCGAGCGCGCGCAGCAGGTAGACGTCCGAGCGGGCGGCGGTGATGCCGGCCTTGGCGGTGCGGCGCTCGTGTTCCTGTGACCGTGTCAGCAGGTAGGCCAGGGTGGCCAGGACGTCCTCCAAGCCGTCCAGGCCGTCCAGGCCGTCCGGGCTCTGTGGCCCGCGGGCGGTGGTCCGATCGTCTTCGGCGTCTTCTTCGTCCGACATGGGGGAACTGTAGCGATCCGGTTCGGGCGGCGGCCGGGGCGGGGAACCGTGGCCGGATTTCGGACAGATTCGGCCGGCGCCCGGCACGCCCTTCCGCCACCACGGAACGCGAGCTACCGTGACGTTCAGTTAGTTGCTTTCGGCACATAAATATGGCCCGGCTCAACTCCCGGAAGGGGATTCACTGATGGCCACCGCCGAGAAGACCCCGCGGTTCACCCACCCCGCCGCCCGCGGCACCTGCCCGTTCGCCCCGCCGCCCGCCTACGACCAGGCCCGGCAGGAGGAGCCGGTCGGCCGCGTCACCCTGTGGGACGGCTCCACCAGCTGGCTGGTCACCCGCCACGAGGACGTCAAGGCGGTCCTCTCCGACGCCCGGTTCAGCTCCGACTCCACCCGGGCCGGCTACCCGTTCATCAGCGCGGGCGCCCGGCAGCTGAACACCGGACGGCCGACCATCATCCGGATGGACGCCCCGGAGCACACCCACTTCCGCCGGATGCTGACCGGCGAGTTCATGATCAAGAAGGTCGAGGCGCTGCGCCCGGAGATCCAGCGGATCGCCGACGAGCTGCTGGACCGGATGACCGACGGACGCTCCGGCGCCGACCTCGTCCACGAGTTCGCCCTGCCGCTGCCGTCCCTGGTCATCTGCCTGCTGCTCGGCGTCCCCTACCAGGACCACGACTTCTTCCAGAAGTGCAGCCGCGTCCTGCTGCGCCGCGACTCCAGCGCCGAGGACGTCGCCGACGCCCAGGCCCAGCTGGTCGACTACCTGGTCGGGCTCACCGAGACCAAGCGCACCCACCCCGACGACGGCATCCTCAGCCGCCTGGTGGAGCGCGGCGAGCTGAGCACCCAGCAGATCGGCGACATGGGCCGGCTGCTGCTGATCGCCGGACACGAGACCACGGCGAACATGACCGCGCTCTCCGTGCTCGCCCTGCTGCGCAACCCCGACCAGCTCGACCACCTGCGCGAGCACCCCGAGTCCGTGCCCGGCGCGGTCGAGGAGCTGCTGCGCTACCTGACCATCGTGCACTCCGGCGTGACCCGGGTCGCCACCGAGGACGTCGACCTGGCCGACGTGCGGATCGCGGCGGGCGAGGGCGTCATCTGCATGGTCAACACCGCCAACCGGGACGAGCGGGAGTTCCCCGGCGGCGACGAGCTCGACCTGACCCGCGACGCCCGCCGCCACCTGGCCTTCGGCTTCGGCAGCCACCAGTGCCTCGGACAGCCGCTCGCCCGCCTGGAGTTGCAGATCGCGCTGGCCACCATCCTGCGCAGACTGCCCGAACTGCGTCTGGCCGTACCGTTCGAGGAGGTCCGCTTCCGCGGCGAGATGCTCGTCTACGGCGTCCACGAGCTGCCGATCGCCTGGTGACCCGGGCTCCCCCGGGAGCCCCCACGACCCCGTCGACCCACCTGCCCCTACGCGGAGTTCACCTCCCCGGGGCACCCGCTCCGAAAGGAAGACCATGCTCGTCCGGATCGACCAGGAGAAGTGCTGCGGCGCCGGGCACTGCGTGCTCGCCGCCCCCGACGTCTTCGACCAGCGCGACGAGGACGGCATCGTCGTCCTGCTCGACGCCCAACCGCCCGCCGAGCTCCACCGGGCCGTCCAGGACGCCGCCGCCGTCTGCCCGGCCGCGGCGATCCACCTGGAGCAGGTGTGACCGCACTGCGGGAGGTGGCCGTGGTCGGCGCCGGCGCGGCCGGGCTGCACGCCGCCGAGGCGCTGCGCAGGTCCGGCTACGACGGCCGGCTCACCCTGATCGGCGCCGAGCCGGAGCCGCCGTACGACCGGCCGCCGCTGTCCAAGCACCTGCTCGGCGGGCAGTGGCAGCCCGACCGCCTGGCCCTGCGCGGCCCCGAGGCGCTGGACGGGCTCCGGCTCGACCTGCGCCTCGGGGTCCGGGCCGAGCGGCTGGACCGCCGGGAGCGCACCGTGCGGCTCTCCGACGGCCGGCGGGTGCGCTGCGAGGCCGTCGTCGTGGCCACCGGCGTCCGCCCGCGCCGGCTGCCCGGCGCCGACGCACCGCGGCCCGGCGCGCACGTGCTGCGCACCCTCGCCGACGCCCTCGCCCTGCGCGAGGAACTGCGGCCGGGCACAAGGCTGTTGGTGGTCGGCGGCGGACTGCTCGGCGCCGAGGCGGCGGCCACCGCCGTCGGGCTCGGCGCCGAGGTGACCTGGCTGGCCTCCACCGCCACGCCGCTCGCCGCCGTCCTGGGCACCGAGACGGCCGCGCTACTGGCCGGCCTGCACCGCGAGCACGGGGTGCGGCTCCACCGGGGCGTGGCCACCGGGCTGCTCGAACGGCGCGGCCGGGCCGCCGGCGTCCGGCTGGCCGACGGCACCGAACTGGCCGCCGACGCCGTGCTGATGGCCGTCGGCTCCGAGCCCGCCACCGAGTGGCTGGCCGGCAGCGGCGTCCCGCTGGACGACGGCGTGGTCTGCGACGCCTACTGCGCCGCCGGCCCCGGCGTCTGGGCGGCCGGGGACGCCGCCTCCTGGCCCGACCCGCGCACCGGCCGCCACCGGCGCCTCGAACAGCGCACCAACGCCACCGAGCAGGCCATGCACGCGGCCCGGAACCTGCTGGCCGGACCGGACGGCGTCCGGCAGGCCTACCGGCCGGTCCCGTACCTGTGGACCGACCAGTACGGACTGCGGGTGCAGGTGTTCGGCTGGCCCGGCGGCGCCGAACGGTTCGAGGTCGTCGACGGCAGCCTGGAGGAGCACCGCTTCGCCGCCGTCTGCGTCCGCGACGGCCTGGTCACCGGCGCGGTCGGGATCGCCTCCGCCAAGGCGCTGCGCGGGCTGCGCGCCCAGGTGGCGGCGCACGGCCCGTGGCCGCCCGAGCCGGCCTGAGCCCCGGTCCGGGCCGTCCCTGGACACGGGGACGTTCCGCCCTGGGCACGGGCCCGGGTACGGTCCGCCGGCCGCTGCCGCCCGCCAACCGGGCGAGGCGGCGGGCGGACCGGCATGGTGCGGGGCCCCGGAGCGGCCGCCCCCGGAGACTGGTGGCCCGCATCCGGCCAGGGGAGCAAGCGCATGGACGACCGCAGCCGCCGAGCCGGCCCGGGGCCCGCTCCGACCCTCGCGGTGAGCCCCCGGGCCGGTGTCCTGGGCACCGCGCTGGCCGCCGTGCTCGCCTTCTCGATCTCCTCCGGCTCGTGGCAGTGGTTCTCCACCTACCTCGGGCTGACCCTCCTCGCGGTGGTCCTCTCCTCCACCCGCCCGCCGGCCCGTGCGACGGACGCGGGAGCCGGCTACGCCCGGAGCCTGGCCGCCTACGCGCTGGTCATCGGCCTGACCGTGGCGCTCGCCCTGGCCCCCGCGATGCAGCGCTGGTCCTGGCTGTTCCCGATGCCCGGCACCCGCCGCGACTGCCCCCACCTGGGCGACTACGCGCGGCTGCAGGCGCAGGCCGCCCTCGGCGACCTCGCCGCCGGGGACGGCGCCGCGCTGGCCACCGCACAGGACCAGCAGGCCCGGCACGCCGTCGCCGACTGCCTGTCCGCCACCACCACGCTCTGGCTGCCGGTGTACGCACTGGCTGCGGCCCTGCTGGCCGTACTCCTCGTCCTGCTGCTGGACCGGGTCCGCGGCCGGCGGCAGCCGTCCGGGACGGCGGCGGGCTGACGGGCGGCGGCCGCGCGCGCCCACCTGCCTCCCGCCGTACCGCTCTCCCGCCGCTCCGCCGCCGGCGGTCTACCGATCGAACAGCCCTCGGACTATCGTTAGTTGGCGGAAGCTATCGAATTCCCACTCCGACCCGCCGGCCGGCCCCGGCCCGGTCGGCCGGCAGGAGGCAGCGGTGGCGACACGACTCTCCGGCGGCGGCAGGACCGGGCGGCCGCGCCCGGCCCGTACCGCCGTGGAACCGGATCACCCCCGGTACAAGTGGGTGGCCCTGTCCAACACCACGCTCGGCACCCTGATCGCCACCATCAACGCGTCGATCGTGCTGATCTCGCTGCCCGCGATCTTCAACGGCATCGGTCTGGACCCGCTCCGGCCGGGCAACGTCAGCTACCTGCTGTGGATGCTGATGGGCTACATGCTGGTCACCGCCGTCCTGGTGGTCACCCTCGGCAGGCTGGGCGACATCCACGGCCGGGTGCGGATCTACAACGCCGGTTTCCTGATCTTCACCCTCACCTCGGTGGCGCTCTCCCTCGATCCGCTGCACGGCGGGGCGGGCGCGCTCTGGCTGATCGGCTGGCGGGTGGTGCAGGCGGTCGGCGGCTCCATGCTGATGGCCAACTCGGCCGCGATCATCACCGACGCCTTCCCGGCCGACCGGCGCGGCACCGCGCTCGGCGTCAACATCGTCGCGGGCATCGCCGGATCCTTCATCGGCCTGGTCCTCGGCGGGCTGCTGGCCGAGTGGAACTGGCGCTCGATCTTCTGGGTCAATGTGCCGATCGGCCTGCTCGGCACGGTCTGGGCCTACCGGTCGCTGCGCGACACCGGCGTGCGCAGGCCCGCCCGGATCGACTGGTGGGGCAACGTCACCTTCGCCGTCGGCCTGACCGCCCTGCTCGCCGCCATCACCTACGGCATCCAGCCGTACGGCGGCCACACCATGGGCTGGACCAGCCCCTGGGTGCTGGCCGGGCTGTTCGGCGGGGTGGCGCTGCTGGCCGTCTTCTGCCTGGTCGAGTCCCGGACCGCCGAGCCGATGTTCCCGCTCTCGCTCTTCCGCGACCCGGTCTTCACGGGCGGCAACGCGGCCACCCTGCTGGGCTCGATCGCCCGCGGCGGGCTGCAGTTCATGCTGATCATCTGGCTCCAGGGCATCTGGCTGCCGCTGCACGGCTACGACTACGCCGACACCCCGCTGTGGGCCGGCATCTACCTCGTCCCGCTGACCGTCGGCTTTCTGGCCGCCGGACCGATCGCCGGCTACCTGTCGGACCGCGCCGGGGCCCGGCTCTTCGCCGCCGGCGGGCTGGTGGTGATGGCGTTCTCCTTCGCCGGGCTGCTCCTGCTGCCCACCGACTTCGGCTACCCGTGGTTCGCCCTGCTGGTGTTCCTCAACGGCCTGGGCGGAGGACTGTTCGCCGCCCCCAACACCTCGCTGATCATGTCGAGCGTGCCGGCCGCGGCCCGCGGCGCCGCCTCCGGCATGCGGGCCACCTTCCAGAACGCCGGCATGGTGCTGTCGATCGGCGTCTTCTTCTCCCTGATGGTGGCCGGTCTGGCCGGTTCGCTGCCGCACACCCTCACCGCCGGACTGACCGCCCAGGGCGTGCCCGCCGCCGACGCCCGCAGCATCGCGTCGCTGCCGCCGGTGGGCACCCTGTTCGCGGCCTTCCTCGGCTACAACCCGATCCAGCAGCTCCTGGGCCCGCACGTGCTCGGCCAGCTGCCGCCGGACAACGTCCGGACGCTGACCGGCCGGGAGTTCTTCCCGCAGCTGATCTCGGGGCCCTTCCACGACGGACTGGTGGTGGTGTTCTGGCTGGCGATCGCGATGTCGCTGGTCGCCGCGGCCGCCTCGCTGGTCCGCGGGCGGCCCCGGCCCGCTTCCGCGGCGCCTGCTTCCGCAACGACTGCTTCCCCGGCTCCCGCCGCCGGGGCGACGGCCTGCGGGGCGACGGCCGCCGGGCCGCGAGCGGCGGCGGAGCCACCGGACACCGCTCCGCAGGCGCCGACGAAGGAGCACGGACCGTGAGCGCCGACGGTGACGGGCTCTCCGCCGAGTCCGTGGTCCGGCTCCGCCTGGCGATAGGCCGGCTCAACCGCCAGCTGGTCCGTGCCTCCGGGGACCAGGACCTCACCGCCGCCCAGCTCTCCGCCCTGGCCCGGGTGGAGCAGCACGGTCCGCTGCGGCTCGGCGAACTCGCCGCCCGCGAGGGCGTGGCGGTCCCGTCCATGGTCCGCACCGTCGCCCCGCTGGTCGCCGACGGCCTGGTCGCCAAGAGCCCCGACCCGCAGGACGGACGCTCCCAGCTGCTCGCCCCCACCCCGCTCGGGCTGGAGACCCTCTCCCGGATCCGCCGCGAGCGCACCGCCCTGCTGGCCCGGCGCAGCTCCCGGCTCACGCCCGAACAGTGCCGTGCGCTGGAGGCGGCCCTGCCGCTGCTGGAACTGCTCCTGGAGGAACCCGGCTGATCCACCGCCGCCGACACGCCCCGGCCCGGGCAAGCACCCCCGGCCCGGCGGGTGGCAGGCTGGCGCGATGACTTCCGACCCCGCCGCCGCGCCCGCCGACTGGCACACCCCGCCCGAGCCGACACCGTTCCAGGGCGGCGAGGCCTTCCGGGGGGCGGACGTCGGGACGGTGCTGGAGTTCTGGCGCTACGCGATCCCCGACCTCCGGACGAACACCACCCGGGGCCTGTTGGCCGAGTTCCTGGTCCACCGGGCGGTGGGCGCGGTCCGGCGCAACGCGGAGTGGGAGAGCTTCGACGTCCTGGCGCCGGACGGGCTCAGGATCGAGGTGAAGACGAGCGCCTACCTCCAGGCCTGGGGTCAGCGCCGGCTGTCGGAGATCCGCTTCTCCCGGCTGCGCGGCCGCACCTGGTCGCCCGAGGACGGAGACGCGGCGGAGCAGTCCTACAACGCCGACGTCTACGTCTTCGCCCTCCACACCGCGCGCACCCACGACGACTACGACCCGCTGGACATCGGCCAGTGGGACTTCTACGTCGCGCCCCGCGCCCTCGTGGAGGCCACCGGGCAGGCCGGCCTGGGGCTGGCCTCCGTACGGCGGCTGTGCGGCGAACCCGTCGCCTACGAGCAGCTGCCGGAGCACATCAGGGCCGCCGTGGACGCACCGTCGGGTCACTCGGGCCAGGGCACCGAGGTCTCGACGCCGGTGGTGTAGTCGACGCCGGGGACGTCCCAGCCGTACAGCTGGCGGAACTGGTTGTAGAACCAGGCGGCGCCGTCCGGCTGGGCGGCCAGCGCGCCCGCCGGGTCGGCCCACAGCTCCCGCACCCGGTCCTGCACGGCGGGGTCGAGCTCCCAGCCGTCCAGGCGGATGCGGCCCTGCCCGTCCAGGGTGAGCTCCTTCGCGCCGGTCAGCTGCTCCCACAGGTCCACGGCCTGGTCGTCGGTGGTGCGCCAGCCGTCCTCGCCGAGGACGACGCGCAGCAGCGAGGTGTAGAGGGCGATGGAGGGGATGGCGGTGGACGCCTGGGTGACGGCCGCACCGGCGACGACGGTGAACGCCCGGCCGCGGTCGGCGAGCAGTTCGGTCTGCAGCTGACGGGCGGTGGTCTCCAGGTGCTCCTTGGCGGCGCCGATCGTGCCCTGCCGGTAGACCGGCGCGGTGATCTCGGAGCCGACGTAGGACAGGGCCACGGTGGTGAAGCCGGGGCCGAGCAGGTCCTCGTCGGCCAGCGCCCGCACCCACAGCCGCCAGTCCTCGCCGCCCATCACCTTGACGGTCGCCGCCCGCTCGGCCTCGTCGGCCGGGGTGAGCTCGACGGTGCCGATCCGCGGGGCGCCGTCCTCGAAGAGCAGGGACGGCGAGGTGTACGGCGAGCCGAGGGGCTTGATCACCGAGTGGTGGACCTCGCCGGTGGCCGGGTCGGTGCGCCGGGGCGAGGCGAGCGAGTAGACGAGGTAGTCGACCGGGCCGTAGCGCTCGGCGAGGAGCTTGAGCACCTCGGCGCGGGTGGCGTCCGCGTAGGCGTCGGCGTTGACGAAGGTGAAGTCTCCCCCGCTCCGCTCGGCCAGGGCCGAGGTCGCGGCGGTGCGGTACCAGCCGGCGGTGGCGGTGCGCCGCTCGGTGGCGGCGGCCTCGTAGCCGACGCCGATGCCGCGGATGCCCTGGCGGCGCAGCCCGGCGAGCAGCAGCGCCTGGCCGTATCCGGCGCTGGCACCGAGGACCAGGGCGACCGGGGACCGGCCGGTCGGTGCCGCGGGCGCGATGCGCTGCCACTGGCGGTCGACGGTCGCCGCGCTGCCGGCCGGGTGGGAGTTGACGATCAGGTAGCCCCGCTGCTTGGGGGTGATCTGCTGGATGCTCACGTGCTGGCGCCCTCTCCGATCCGGAGATCGTGATCAAGGTGTCGGTCGTCCGGAGCCTATCCGCGCCGGGGGGCGCCGCCTTTGCCATGCCGTCACGGAAGATGCGGCCTCCACTTGTCGGAGGTCGTCCTTGCGGCGGTGCCCCACTTCGGCTAGAAGCTCGGCAAAATCGCGTGCACCTGCCCGTGGCACCGGAGACACTGCCGCCATGACTGGTTCCGCACTGCCGCAACTGCTTCGACCGCGTGCCCTGGGGCCCGGAGATCTCGTGGTCATCGCATCGCTGTCCGGTCCGCTGCCGGCCGCTTACGAGCCCAACGTCGAGCGGACGGTGGTCGTGCTCGAACGGATGGGATTCCGCGTGCGTCGGGCTCCGCTCCTCGAAGCGGGACGCCGCCGTTGGTGGAGCGCGGCCACGCCGGCGGAGATCGCCGGGGAGCTCAACGGTCTTCTGCGTGATCCCGAGGTGCGCGCGATCGTCGCGAGTGACGGCGGCCAGACGGCGCTCGGCTACCTCGACCTGATCGACGTCGAGGCGGTCAGGGCCGACCCCAAGCCGATCCTCGGCTACAGCGACATCTCGCTGCTGCATCTGGTGCTCCACGCACGCACGGGGCTGGTCGGGTTCCACGCCGACATGGCCGTCCCGGGCTTCGGCGGCCACTGGCAGTCCGCGTCCGCGGCGCGCCGAGCGGAACTCGAGAAGCTCTACTCCGGGTTGCTGACCGGCACCGAGGCGATTGGTGCGCTGCCCGCGAGCCCGTCGTGGGAGTGCTGGCGTCCCGGTCGCGCCGAAGGGCGGCTGATCGGCGGGCTGATCAATCGCATCGTGCTGGCGCAGGCGACGCCTTTCGCGCTGCCGCTCGAACGGTTCGACGGTGCGGTGCTGTTCTGGGAGGAGATGGGCGGCCTGGCGTCGTACGTGTGGAGCTATCTGCAGGTGCTGCGACACAGCGGCATCCTCGATCGGATCGCCGGCATGGTCGTGGGCGTTCCGCGCGAGATCGGCGGACTCGAACCCGGCGCGTCCCCGACGCTGCGCGAGATCGTCCTCGACGTCCTCGGGGACCGTGACATCCCGGTCCTGGGCAACGTCGATTTCGGGCATGCCGGCCCGAATCTGCCGATGCCGGTCGGCATCCGTGTCGGCCTCGACGCGCAGCAGCGGACGCTGTCGCTGCTCGAACCGGCGGTAGCGCCGCACGCGACGACGGGGCCGGTCGGCTGAGTACCGCGGCTCGGTGAGCCGGCCCCGGGCAGCACCCCCCGAGCGCCGACTCACGCTCCGGTGGCGTCCTGGGGGCGGTTCAGCCGCCAGACCACGGCGGTCCCGCTGCCGGCCGGGGCCAGCGGCAGCGCGGCCGGCTCCCGCCGGAGTTCGGTGAAGCCCAGGCGGCGCGGGACGGCGGCACTGGCGGTGTTGGCCCGGTCGTGCACGATCTCCAGGTGGTCCACCTTCGGCAGGGCGAACATCTCCTCGGCCAGGGCCGCCACCGCCCGAGTGGCGAGGCCCCGGCCGGTGGCGGCCGGGTGCAGCCAGTAGCCGACGCGCCGGCTGCCGGGCCCGTCCGCGCGGACGGCCTGGCACATGCCGACCGGGGCGCCGTCCTCGGTGATCGCGTAGGTGTACACCTCGCCGCTCGCCCACCAGGTGTCGCACCGGGTGAGCAGGGCGCGGGTGTGCTCCTCGTCGTGCCGGGCCACCCACGGCTCCCAGGGCCGCAGGTGCGCCAGGGACTCCTCGATCAGCGTGAAGGCCGCCCCGAAGTCCCGTTGTCCCTGCCAGCGCCGCAGCGCGAAGGACCCGCAGTCGACGACGTTCCTCGGTCGCACCATGCCGGCCATGATCCTTTCCCGCACGGTTCGCCGCAACCGTCCGCCGCCAACTGCCGTGCGGTGCGCGCCCGGTGGGCGTCAGTGTCCGCCCCGGGGTTCCTCGCAGCCGCGGCCGTCCGGGTAGCCGGCGAACGCCTCCGCCCTGGTGGATTCGGGGATCATCGTCCCGGTCAGGCACATCCCGGTGGCCTCGACGGTGAAGCCGACCGTGGTCCGCCCGATGCCCTGCACCCGCACCTTGTCCGCCGGGTAGCCGAGGCCGGTGAGCCGGAGGCGGGTGCTCTCCGGGGTGTAGTCGTTGGCCGTGCGCAGCGGTTCGAGCGCCTCCTTGACGCGCTGGACGGCCGCCAGTCCGTCGCAGCGGCTCCGGCCGCGCAACGGGAGGGGCGCCTTGAAGCCGTGGTTCTCGGCGTAGTGGTCGAGCGGTGGCGCGGGCGCGGTCGTGGGGCTCCCCGTACGGGTGGGTGTCGGGGTCGGGGTCGGGGTCTCGCCGGGGCAGGGGAAGTCGACCGGCCCGCCCTGGGCCGTGGGCGCGGCGGTGGTCGCGGCCGTCGTCGGCGTGGCGGCGCCGGTGTCCTGGGCGGTGTCCACGTGCTTCGTCCCGCACCCCGCCGCCAGCACGGCGAGCGCCGCCAGTGCCGGTATGCCGAGGCGCCCCCGCCGGGTCCTGATCGTCGTCATCCCGTGATCATGCCCCGGGCGGCCGACCCGCGCCACCTCCGCGGCCGCACCGGTCGAACCGCCCGGCAGCGCAAGCGTGTTGTGCGGATTCCGTGCCCGCCGGCCGCGCCGCGGTGCGCCGGGCAGGCGCCGGGCAGGGTCGCCGGCCCGCCCGGGACCGCCGCCACCGCCACCGCCACCGGAGGCTCGTTCGATGCGGACGCCCGGGCACCCGATGCCCGTTCCGCCGTTGGAGTGCTCTGCCTCCGCCCACCGCGACATCCGCGACGCTCGGCCGCCCCGTGCGCCGCGCGGCCCACTAGGTTCCTGCCGTGGACGAAACCAGGGCTTCGAACGGGCGCGAGCCGTCCGCCGGCGAGCGCGTCGCGACCCGCCTGGACGCACGGCTGCCGGTCACGGAGGCGGGCCGGGAGCTGCTGCGCAAGGTCTTCCCGGACCACTGGTCCTTCCTGCTCGGCGAACTCGCGCTGTACAGCTTCGTGGTGCTGCTGCTGACCGGCGTCTACCTGACGTTCTTCTTCCAGCCGAGCATGAACGAGGTCGTCTACCGGGGTGCCTACCTGCCGCTCGACGGCGTCCGGGTGTCCGAGGCGTACGCGTCCACCCTGCGGATCAGCTTCGAGGTGCGGGGCGGGTTGATGATCCGTCAGATCCACCACTGGTCGGCGCTGCTGTTCGCCTCCGCGATCGGTGTGCACCTGCTGCGGGTGTTCTTCACCGGGGCGTTCCGCCGCCCGCGCGAGCTCAACTGGGTGATCGGGGTGACGCTGTTCAACCTCGCACTGCTGGAGGGGTTCTCCGGCTACTCGCTGCCGGACGACACCCTCTCCGGCACCGGCCTGCGGATCGCCGAGGGCGTCCTGCTGTCGGTGCCGCTGGTCGGCAGCTACCTCACCCTGTTCGCCTTCGGCGGCGAGTTCCCCGGTCACGAGGTCATCCCCCGGCTGTTCACCGTGCACGTCCTCCTGGTCCCGGGCCTGCTGCTGGCCCTGCTCGGGGCGCACCTGACGCTGGTGGTGGTGCTGAAGCACACCCACTGGGCCGCCCCCGGCCGCACCAACCGCAACGTGGTGGGGATGCCGTTCTTCCCCCAGTTCCTCACCCGCACGGTGGGCCTGATGTTCGCGGTGGGCGGCGTGATGGCGCTGTCGGCCTTCCTCGCCGAGGTCAACCCGATCTGGCGGTACGGCTCCTACCGCCCCGACGTGGTCGGCACGGGCGCGCAGCCGGACTGGTACATCGGCTTCATCGAGGGGGCGCTGCGCCTGATGCCGGCCACCGAGACCAGGCTGCTCGGGCACACCGTGTCGTGGAACGTGTTCCTGCCCGCCCTGGTGGTGCCCGGTCTGCTGTTCGCGGCGCTGTACGCCTATCCCTTCGTCGAACGGTGGCTCGACCCCGGGACCGGCGAGCACCACCTGTGCGACCGCCCGCGCAACCGGCCCACCCGCACCGCGCTGGGCACCGCCGGGATCACCGTCTACGCGGTGCTGCTGATCGCCGGCGGCAACGACGTCATCGCGTACGCCTTCGAGCTCTCCGTGAACGCGCTCACCGTGGTGCTGCGGACGGCCCTGGTGGTGCTGCCGCCGGTGGTCTTCGTGCTCACCCGGCGCCTCTGCCTGGCCCTGCAGGCCCGGGACCGCTCCCGGCTGCTGGACGGCGACGAGACCGGCCGGATCGACCAGTCGCACGACGGCGGTTTCTCCGGCCACCGCCGCCCGGTCCCCGAGGCCGAGCGGTACGTGCTGCTGGCGCGCTCCGCGGCGGATCCGGTCACGGCCCTACAAGGGGCGCCGCGGCACGAGCGGGTACGGGCCGCGGCGAGCTCCTGGTTCCACCGCGACCGGGTCGAACTCCCCTCCACCGAGCGGGAGTCGGAGCGGACGGCGGCCGTCCTCACCGCCCCGGCCCACCCCGCCGCCCCGGCCCTCCGGGCGCTCGAACCCGCCCCGGGCGGCCCGCTCCGGCGGCTGCTGCGCCGGTTCAGCCCGCGTCGTGGTCGCGGTACTGGAAGATGAAGCCGGCGACGGCGAACGCGAGCACCAGGGCGCCGACCACGATCAGCCACCGGGCGAAGACCAGTCCCAGGGCGAAGACCGTCACACCGACCGCCGCGAGGACCGGACAGCCGCTGCGGGCCGGGAAGAACCCCACCGGCCCGGCGGCCTCGGCGATCTCGGCCTCCTTGCGGTCCTGCGCCCGGCCGCCGCCCAGCCGCCGGTGCTGGACGAACCAGAACAGCGCGACCAGGCCGGACATCATGAACGCCACTGCCAGGATCGCCTTGCCGGCCGGCTCCCGGGCCCAGAAGCCGTAGACCAGCCCGGTCACCGCGAAGAACGCCGTCATGACGGCGAACAGCCATCCCTCCGCCTTCACCGCCCGCTCCCTCGTCCGCTCCCCGGCCCACCTGAACGGCCGTGCGGCACAGCGGCGTTGCCGCTCGACGGCTCCTCCGACGGCACCTCAGGATGGTGCAGGTCGAAGGCCGGCGACTCGGAGCGGATCCGGGGCAGCGCGTGGAAGTTGTGCGACGGCGGCGGGCAGGAGGTGGCCCACTCCAGCGACCGGCCCCAGCCCCACGGATCGTCCTCGGCGACCTTCTCGCCGTACCTGGTGGTCCGCCAGACGTTGGAGAAGAACGGCAGGTTGGAGATCCCGAGCAGGAACGAGCCGATCGAGGCGCAGACGTTCAGGGCCGTGAAGTCGTCCACCGCCAGGTAGCTCGCGTAGCGGCGCGGCATCCCCTGGGCGCCGAGCCAGTGCATCACCAGGAAGGTGGTCTGGAACCCCGTGAACAGCATCCAGAAGTGGACCTTGCCCAGCCGCTCGTCGAGCATCTTCCCGGTGAGCTTCGGCCACCAGAAGTAGAAGCCCCCGAAGGTGGCGAAGACGACCGTCCCGAACAGTACGTAGTGCAGGTGGGCCACCACGAAGTAGCTGTCGGTGACGTGGAAGTCGATCGGCGGCGCGGCCAGCAGCACCCCGCTCAGCCCGCCGAACAGGAAGGTCACCAGGAAGCCGATCGACCAGAGCATCGGGGTCTCGAAGGACAGCGAGCCGTTCCACATCGTCCCGACCCAGTTGAAGAACTTCACCCCGGTGGGCACCGCGATCAGGAAGGACATCATCGAGAAGAACGGCAGCAGCACCTGGCCGGTGGCGAACATGTGGTGGGCCCACACCGACATGGACAGTGCGGTGATGGCGATGGTCGCGCCGATCATGCCGTAGTAGCCGAACAGCGGCTTGCGGCTGAACACCGGGATGATCTCGCTGATGATGCCGAAGAACGGCACCGCGACGATGTACACCTCCGGGTGGCCGAAGAACCAGAACAGGTGCTGCCACAGCAGCGCCCCGCCGTTCGCCGCGTCGAAGGCGTGCGCGCCGAACTTGCGGTCCGCCTCCAGGCAGAGCAGTGCGGCGGTCAGCACCGGGAAGGCCAGCAGCACCATGACGGAGGTGAACAGCACGTTCCAGGTGAAGATCGGCATCCGGAACAGCGTCATGCCCGGCGCCCGCAGGCAGGTGATGGTGGTGATGAAGTTGACCGACCCGAGGATGGTGCCGAGGCCGGCCACCACCAGGCCGAGCGCCCACAGGTCCCCGCCCGCCCCGGGCGAGAACAGCGGCCCGTTCAGCGGCGCGTACGCGAACCAGCCGAACGAGGGCGCGCCCCCGGTGGTGAGGAAGCCGCTCAGTACCATCAGCCCGCCCAGCAGGAAGGCCCAGTAGGTGAAGGCGTTCAGCCGGGGGAAGGCGACGTCCGGCGAGCCGATCTGCAGCGGCATGATCGCGTTGGCGAACCCGGCGAAGGTCGGGGTGGCGAACAGCAGCAGCATGATCGTGCCGTGCATGGTGAACAGCTGGTTGTACCGCTCGTTCGACAGCAGCCCGGTGTCCGGCCCCATCAGCTGGGCCCGCATCAGCAGCGCGAGCACGCCTCCGACCAGGAAGAAGCCGAAGGCCGTCGCCAGGTAGAGGTTCCCGATGACCTTGTGGTCCGTGGTGAACAGCCAGCGCAGCAGCGTGCTGCCCTGCCGGACCCGCGCCCGGGTGCGGTCCTGCGCCCGGGGCGGCGCGGTGGACGAAGCGCTCATGGAACCTCCGCAGCGGAGCCGGTGACGCCCCCGGTCGCGGCGCCGACCCCCTCCCCGTCCCGGCGGAGGGCCCGCCCTCGCACGCCATCGCCGACTCTAGCGGCGGCGGCCCCGGCCGCCGGGGCGCCACGCGGTACGGCCCTTCGACCGGGCGCGGCGCCGTCCGGGGCTTCGGGCTCAGCGCTCCCGCAGGTCGGGGACCACCTCGCGCAGCCGCTCGGCGCCGAGCGCGCCCGCCCGCAGCAGGACCGGCACCTCGCCGGTGACGTCCACGATCGAGGAGGGCACGGCGGCCGCGGTCGGGCCCCCGTCGAGGTAGACGGCCACCGAGTCGCCGAGCATGCCCTGGGCGGCGTCACAGTCCTGCGGCGAGTCGTGCCCGGTCAGGTTCGCGCTGGAGACGGCCAACGGCCCGGTGGCGTTGAGCAGTTCGATGGCGACCGGGTGCGCGGGCATCCGCACCGCGACCGTCCCGTTGGTCTCGCCGAGGTCCAGCTCGACCGACTCCAGGTGGCGGGCGACCACGGTCAGCCCGCCCGGCCAGAACTCCTTGACCAGCTGCCGGGCGCGCTCCGTCACCTCGACCAGCCCGTCCAGCGCCTCCGGGGAGCCGACCAGCACCGGCGAGGGCATGTTCCGGCCCCGGCCCTTGGCCCGCAGCAGGCGGTCGACCGCCTCCGGCGCGAAGGCGTCGGCGCCCACGCCGTACACGGTGTCCGTGGGCAGCACGACCAGCTCACCGCGGCGCACCGCGGCCACGGCCTCGCGCAGCCCGGCCGCGCGCTGGGACGGGTTCGAGCAGTCAAAACGACGAGTCATCAGGGGTCTCCACCAGCGGGCCGCCGGCCCGCACCGTTCCTCCGGCCCGGCCACCTCTCCGACCGGACACGTCCTGGTCAGCCTACCCGTCCCGGACCCGGGCCCGGCCGGGCCCGGGTCCGGCCGGGCGGTCGCCTCCGCCGCTCGGGTGGCGCGGGGCTGCGGCGCCGTAGCGGGCCGTGGTCCCCGGGGGCGGGCCGTGGCGGGCGGACGTAGGTTGCGGACATGACCAGTGACGAGACCGTCCCGGGCGTGGGAGTGCGCCCGCTGGACGAGGTGTTCGCCGCGATCGACAAGGTCAACCGGCACCCGCGGCCCTGGACCGGCTTCGAGCACGGCGTGCTCGGCGCCTACCGGTGGGCCGCCGGCGCCCAGGTCGCGGCCCCGGTCACCGCCGCGGCCACGGCCGCCGCGACGGCCGGCGCCACCGGTCCGTGCCACGCCCAGCTGCTGGCCGAGTGCCAGGCCGCCGCCGTCCACCTCCACCGGGTCCGCGCCCAGGGGTCGGACCACAGCTACGTACTCGGCGTCCACCGGGCCCTGGCCTGGCTCTGCGGACTGCACGAGGACCGCCCCTGAGCGGGGCGGTCCGGTGCGTCGGGCGGCCGGCGCACGGCACTGAGCAGGGGTCAGCCCGGGTCAGTAGTAGTGCCGGCGGCCGCCGACAGCGTGCCCGAGTGCCCCGGCGACCAACAGGACCAGACCGATCGCGACCAGCACGATGCCGATGGTCCACAGGATCGAGATGCCGGTGACGAAGCCGACGATGAGCAGGATGACACCGAGGACTATCACGAGGGTCTCCAAGGTTGACGGATGGCCGACGGCGGGGACGGCCCCGCGCCGGCTCGAACCGGCCTGGGCCTTCCCCGGGGAGCGGGCCGGTCCCGCCCGGCCCGGCTCCACACCCCACGCGTGTACCGCGCCGCCGCCCGGGCAAACAACCGGCCCGTCATTCCCTCTCAGCGCCGGTGGCGGCCGCGCCGGCGACGGGGCGGCGCGGCCATCCGGGGCGCGGGCAGGAAGAGCCGGGCCAGCTCGCGGCCCAGGTTGACGCCGATGGCGAGGGCCATCGCCATCGCGCCGGCCCGCCCGATGCCGCTCAGCCCGACCTCGGGCTCGCCCCGCACGAAGGCGAGCATCCCGAAGTACAGCACCGAGCCGGGCAGCAGCGGCCCCAGCGCGGCGGTGATGTGCGGCAGCGCCGAGCTGCCCCGGCAGCGCGCCATGAGCTGGCCGGACAGTCCCACCAGCCCCGCCGCCAGGCCGGTGGCCAGGATCGGCTCGCCGCCCGCGTTCACCAGCACCCCGTACGTGGTCCAGCCGGCCGCGCTGTTCAGCAGAACCGCCGGCAGGGTGCCCGGCTCGGTGTTCAGCAGCACCGCGAACGCCAGGGTCAGGAGCACCGCGGCGGCGAGCTGCAACGGCGGGTTCACCGCCCCGGTCGGGACGTCCTGGGCGGCCAGGTCGGCGCCGTTGTTGACGCCGACGTAGAGCACCGTCATCACCCCGATCACCACCCCGGCCATCAGGTACAGCGCTTCGAGCAGCCGGGCGGCGGCGGTGAGGTAGAAACCCGCCAGGCCGTCCTGGGCCGCCGCCACCATGGGCCACCCCGGCAGCACCGCGTACAGCCCCCCGGTGATCACCACCGATCCACGCAGGTGCAGCCCGTTGAACGACAGCAGGATGCCGATCACGGCGGCGGGCACCGCCGCCACCACGAACTGGTAGAAGGCCGGGAGGTCGTGGCGCGCCACCAGCGCCGAGAGCCGCTCGCCCGCCAGCGCGGCGACGACGGCGCTGGCGAACACCAGCCAGGCCCGGGCGTCGGCCCGGCCGCCGATCAGCAGGGTGGCGGCCCCGGCCATCCCCCCGCAGCAGAGCACGAACAGCCGGCCCGAGTAGCGGCGGCTGTGCCGGCGGGCCGCCACCAGCCGGCCGTGCGCCTCCCGGACGGCCATCCCGCCCACGGTGATCTCGATGACCAGCCGGAACACGGCCGCCAGCCGCGCGTAGTCGACCGCCGGGCGGCGGACCGAGCACTCGGCCGTCAGCGAGGGCTCCGACGGGCCGGGCTGGTACGAGATCGCCACCCGGGTGAAGGTGACCTGCGGGTCGCACGGCTGGAGCCGGTAGGCGTGCGCAACCGCGAGCATGGCCGCCTCGACGTCCTCCGCGGCCTCGCCGCTGGCCAGCAGCAGCTCGCCGACCAGCAGCGCGAGGTCCAGCACCTGCGCCGGTTCGACACCCGCCGGCGGCTCCGCGCCGGCCCCCTCCGGCCCTGGCTGCCGATCGGCCGTCGGGGTGCGCAGCAGCGGCAGCATCATGTCGGGCCAGGGGGCCGCGGTGCCGTCGCCGTCCGGTCCGGACCGGGCGCTCGTCTCGCGCCGTCCGGGCGCGGGGGCCTGCGGCGGCACCCGTTCGGGCCGGGTGGGCCGCCCTTCCGGGCCGGCGGGCGCGCCGAGCTGCTCGTGTTCCGTCATCGCGACTCCCTGACCCCACCCCCTCCGTCAACAACGTGCAGCCGTTCAACTACCCGGAGTGACGCTGCGGCGAACGCGCCACACCCGGCACACCCGTACGGACCGGAGCACGACCCGCCGTACACGCCCCGTCGCCCCGCGCGTGCCGACCTCGGGGGCGGGGCCGACCGGCCGCCGGGCTCCCGGACGGGCCCGCGCACCGCCCCGACCGGCGGATTCGCGGCGGCGTTCGCGGGTACACGCGGCGGCGCGACGACCCCGAGCGAGGAACGGAGGCTCCGACCAGGCCCCGAGGATCCAGCCCCGAGCGGGAGCGCCAGTACGAGCACATCGAGGACAGGGCGCTCGACCGGAGTGAGAGCGAGAAGCGGGCCGAGGAGATCGCCGCCCGGACGGTGAACAAGGAGCGCGCCAGGCACGGCGAGTCGAGGACCGCCGGCCGGAGTTCGACCGACGACATGTCCTCCGGTCGGCGCGGCGGACAGCGCTCGCACCGGGGCGCCCGGGGCCCGACCTACGACCAGCCGTACAACGAGGCCAGGCAGGGCGGCATCAAGGGCCGCTCCACGATGAACAAGAGCCGGCTGGCGCACGCGCTCGGCCGCTGAGCGGCGCGCGCCACCCCAGGAGGTGCCCCGATGACCGTCCCGATGCCCCCGGATCCGGACACCCGGCCGACCCCCGGCCCCGGCCCCGACCCCGCGCCTCGGCCGGGCGAGCCCGATCCCGCGCCGCCGCCGATCCCGCCGTTCCCTCCGCCGGAGCCACTTCCGGACCCCGACGCGCCACCGCTTTCCCAGCCGCACGCCGGGCAGGCCCGAGACCTCGGCGCGGTACCGCCGATGCCGGTCGGGGCGGAACCGCGGGCGGTCAGAAGTGCGGTGCCAGCAGGCCTTCCAGCTCGGCCTCGAAGAGCAGTGCGGACCGGAAGCCCATACCGGTGAAGTGCCCGGCGAGCTCCAGCGACAGCACGCCGTGCAGGCGGGTCCAGAAGGCCAGGAAGCGGTGCAGCACCTCGGGCGGGGCCGGCTGATCGCCCGCCCAGCCCCGGTGGCCCAGCAGGTGGGTGGCGAACGGCGCCTGCGGGGTCTCCGACCCGGCCGGGGCGAGCGCCGCGCAGGCGTCGACCAGCGTCCGCATCACCTCGTCGGCGATGGCGGTGGTGTCCTCCGGTGCGCGGTAGCCGGGCACGGGGGTGCCGTAGATCAGGAAGTACCGCTGGGGGTCGGCCAGCGCCCACTCGCGCAGGACGTGGGCGAGCCCGGCCAGGTCGGCGCCCTCGGCGGCGGCCGCACCGAGGGTGTCGGCGAGGCTGCGGTAGGCGTCCCGGACGAGTTCGGTGATCAGCTCGTCGCGGCCGGCGAAGTAGCGGTAGAGCGCCGGGCCGCTCAGGCCCATTCGCTTGGCGATCGCGTTGACGGAGAGTGCCGAGGCGCCGGCCGTGGCGATCTGGTCCCAGGCGTGCGCCTTGATCTCCTCGCGCACCTGGGCCCGGTAGCGCTCGCGCGGGGTGTCCGTACCCGTCCCGGCCATGCTTCGCCCCGCTCCCCGAGTCGACCGACTACATGCTCACGCTTCCGTTAGAAGGTATCACGGAACCTGTTGACCTCTCGGGGCTCAGGGAGTTACAACTTCTAACGAAGGCGTGAGCATCTAGCACGCGGCGACCGTGCCGTTCCCGACGGCCGACCAGTGAATGGGGAGTTCCATGTCCGCCACCCGCAGCACCGGCACCCGCACCACCGGCACCACCGGCATCCGCAGCGCCCTGCTGACCGTCCCGCTCGCCCTCGGCCTGCTCGGCGCCGTCGCCGCACCGGCCGGGGCCGCCACCGCCCAGCGCCCCGGCTCCTCGCTCACCTGCCGCGGGGCGGGCGTCGACCCCGACGCCCGGGTCCGCTACCGGACCGGGACCGTGATCCACGCGCCGCTGCGGACCGTCTGGCGGCTCCAGACCGACGTGGAGCACTGGCCCGACTGGCAGGCCCCGGTGCAGAACGCCGAGCGCCTCGACGGCGGCCCGCTGCGCCCGGGTTCGGTGTTCCACTGGACCACCCCGTTGCCCCCGAACCCCGCCTCGACCGACCCCGTCCTGGAGATCACCTCCACCGTCCGGCAGCTGCGGCCCGGCTCCTGCATCCGCTGGACCGGCCCGGCGGTCGCGACCGGCCTGCGGATCGACGGCGTGCACGTGTGGAACGTCACCGAGGTGCCCGGCGGCGTCCTGGTGCGCACCGAGGAGACCCACACCGGCCCCCAGGTCGCCGCCAACGTCCCCGCCGCCACCGACATCCTCCGCCAGGGCCTCGAAGGCTGGCTGCACGACCTGAAGGCCGCCGCCGAGGCCGGCGCCGCCCGGTAGCACCGCCGCGCCGGCGAACCGCCGGGCTTCCCCGCACGGGATCGGGACCCGGAAGACCCCGGCCACGCACGGAAGTCCCCGGGCCGCGCATGGAAGCTCCCGACCGGGGCAGACGCCGCCCGGGGCGGACTTCGCCCCCGTCGACGAGAGGAGGCACCCGCTGTGGGTACCGAGAAGAAGCTGCACAACATGGCGGAGAAGGCGAGCGGCAAGGCCAAGGAAACCGCCGGGCGGGCCACCGGCGACCGCTCGACCGAGCTCAAGGGCAAGGCCGAGCAGGTGAAGAGCGACCTGAAGCAGGCCGCGGAGAAGGTCAAGGACGCGGGCAGGCACTGACCCGGCACCCGGCGGTCGCCCCGGGCGGCCACCGGGTGTCCGCTCATCCACCGCACCCCGCAGAGGAGTCGGATCCCGTGAACGACCAGCACGAACCCGTCCCCAGGGACTCCCCGGTCCCGGTCGAGACCCCCGAGTCCCGGATGACCGGCGAAAGCGCGCCGCGGTCCGGGCACGAGGAGGAGAACAGGCCTCAGCAGGGCGCCGAGTCCGAGACGACCGCGCCGGCCCGCGAGCCGGACCCGCACGAGCCGCCGGACTGAGCAACTGCCGTGCGCCGCAGTTGCGGTGACCACGGGTTCGCCCGTTCCCGTTGCGGCGGGGGTCACCCACCGGCGGACCGAAGCCGGGCCGGACCGACACCCGGCCGGACCGACACCCGGCCGGACCGACGCCCGGCCAACGGCTCCGGACGCCCGCTCAGGGGGCGAGCAGCCCCTGCCGGCCCGCGTACTCCCCGAGGCCGTCGGCCGTCGTACCGGCCCAGCCGACGAAGCCGTCGGGCCGGACCAGGAAGACGCCGGTGCCGTACGCCGCGTAGGCCGGGATGCGGACCACCGGGGCGGTGACGGCGGGCAGCGGCGCGTCCGTGCCGACGGTGAGCAGCGTCCAGTGCGGCCCGCGGAAGGCGTCGAACAGCCGGACCGCGCCCCGCCGGCCGTCCGGGGCGCGGTCGCCGGCCCGCAGCGCGTCCGCCGGGAGGTTCCGGCGGGTCTCCACCGAGAGCGTGGACTCCCGGTAGCCGAGGCCGAGTTGCCGGGTCGCCCGGCCACGGCGCTCCTCGCCGCGGTGGACCCGGGTGGACAGCTCCAGCATCGCCGCCGCGTTGCTGCGGCGCTCCTCCTGGTAGCTGTCGAGCAGTTCCTCCCCCGCTCGTCCGGCCAGCACCGCGGCCAGCTTCCAGCCCAGGTTGTAGGCGTCCTGGACGCTGGTGTTCAGACCCTGCCCGCCGGCCGGCGAGTGGACGTGCCCGGCGTCGCCCGCGAGGAACACCCGGCCCGCGCGGAAGCGGTCCGCGAGTGCGGCGCGCGGGCGGAACTCGGAGATCCAGCGCAGTTCGGTGACCTGCTCGGCGGTCAGGTGGGAGCGGGCCGCGACCACCTCGCGCAGTCCGTCGAGGGTGAGGTCGACGGCCGTGCCCTCCGGGAACTGGGCGACCAGCTGGAAGTCCTCGGTGTCGCCGAGCGGGCAGATCGCCAGCAGCCCCTCGGCGGACCGGAACACGTGCCAGTGCTCGCGGCCCAGGCCGTCGATCCGGACGTCCGCGACCAGCATCGGGTCCGGGTCGACGGTCTCCCCGGTCATCCCGATGCCGAGCAGCCGCCGCACCGTCGAGCGCCCGCCGTCCGCCGCGACGACGTACCGCGCCCGGACCGGGCCGCCGGCGGCGAACCCGGCGGTCACGCCCGCCTCGTCCTGCGCCAGGCCGACCAGCTCCCGGCCGAACGCGACCTCGCCGCCCAGCTCGCGCAGCCGCCCGTACAGCACCTGCTGGGTGCGCCACTGGGGCAGCATCAGCGCCTCGGTGTACGGCTCGGCCTCGGAGGGCTCGGTCGGGTCGTACATCCGGTGCTCGCCCTGGGGTTCGCCGTCCTGCCAGATCAGGTTGGGCGGGTAGTGCCCCGCCACCGCGCGGACCCGGTCGAGCACGCCGAAGTCGTCGAACACCTCCAGGGTGCGCGGCTGGAGACCCTTGCCGCGCGAGCCGGGGAAGAGTTCCGCGCCGCGCTCGACCACGAGCGCGGCGACGCCGTGCCGGGCGAGGTCCAGCGCCAGGGCGAGTCCGGTGGGCCCGGCGCCGACGACCAGGACGTCCGTGTGCATGCCGCGAGACGTCACGGCAACCTCCTTAACGTTGTTAAGCAGCCGTTGCCGACAGCCTGCACTTAACGGCGTTAAACTGTCAACCGTGACCCCGCAGAGAACCCCCAAGCTCGACCGCGCCCAGGTCGTCGACACCGCGCTGAACCTGCTGAACGAGGCCGGCCTGGACGGCCTGACGCTGCGCGCCATCGCCACCCGGCTCGACGTCAAGGCACCCGCGCTGTACTGGCACTTCAAGGACAAGCAGGCGCTGCTCGACGAGATGGCGACCGAGATGATGCGCCGCATGACCGGCCGGGCGGGGGAGGGCCCGCCTGCGAGCGACTGGCGGGAGAGCTACCTGAGGACGATGCGCACCCTGCGCGCCGAACTGCTTCGCTACCGCGACGGCGCGAAGGTCTACAGCGGCGCCCGGTTCACCGACACCAGCTACGCGGCCGGCCTGGACGCCTCGCTGCGCGTGCTGGTCGAGGCCGGCTTCACCCCGACGGCCGCCACCCGGGCCTGGCAGACCGCCTACAGCTTCACCATCGGCTACGTCGTCGAGGAGCAGGCGATGGGCCCCAACCCCTTCGACGGCGCGGAGGGCTACGACGTGGACGCCCGCGCCGAGCGCCTGGCCGCCCACCCCCTGGCCGCCGCGTCGGGCCGGGTGATGTTCCAGGACTTCGACGAGGGCTTCGAACAGGGCCTGGCGGCGATCCTCGCCGGGGTCGAGGCCACCCTGCTCCGCTGACGGCTCCGGCCCCGCTGTCGCGCACCGGCGCCTGCCGCACCGCGCCGTACCGCGCCGTACCGGGAGACGACACCGCCGGGCCCGTATCGGAGCCCGGCGGTGTCCGTACTTCGGAGAGGTTTCGACGGGGTGCGGTCGAGCACCGTGGAGCGCGGTCAGGCGGTCATGAACTCGCCCGCCCGCAGCGCCCGCCGCACGATCCGAACATCCCCGACGTACCCGTGGAAGACCTTGTCCAGCACCCCCGCGTACGCGTACCCGCCCAGCATCCACGGCCGCCCCAGGGTGGTCAGCCCGACCGCGGGCGTCGCCGGGTTGCGCGCCACCTCGCAGCCGTCGACGTACATCCGGCTGAGCTTCCCGTCGTTGACCACCGCGACGTGCCACCACCGGTCCAGCGGCAGCTGGTGACCCCAACAGGTCGACGCCCCGGTCTGGTTGATCGGGTAGACGCACCACTGGAGGGCCGGCGCCTCGGAGACGCTGAGCGTGGCGACCGGCTCGTCGGCGTCCGTCCCCGGCCCGCTCCTGCCCGCCTCACCGGCCGTCCCCCACCGGCTGAGCAGGGCGGACCAGCGGCTCTGCGCGGAATCCCAGTCGGCGGGCAGCTTGAAGAAGGCCTCGACGGTGAACCCGCGCTCGAAGGTCTCCCGGTTCAGCGGCGCGGTGGGCACGGTCTGCAGGTAGCCGCCGCGCACCGGCGAGCGGGTGCCCTTGAACAGCAGACTGCCGTGGCCGGGCTGGTCCGGGTGGTGCTCGGCGGACCAGCTGAGCGCGCCCTCGGGCGTGCCGGGGGCGCCCTGCCAGAGCAGGTCGTTGCCCTGCCCGCTCAGGTCCTTGACGACCTGCTGCGGGGAGACGGCCGTGCCGTCCCCGCCACCGCCGTCGAACCGCCAGTAGGCCACCGTGTCGCGCACCAGCAGCTCGCCCGCCCGGCGCGCCGGGCGCTGCGGGACGGGCGCGAAGCCGGCGAACCGGCGGTCGAAGTCGATCGCGAGCGAGAAGCGGTCCACGTCCGAGGTCAGCTCGACGTTCTGTGCCGCCAGCGCGTTGCGCTCCTTGGCCGCGATCTGCTGGATCCACGGCGAGAAGGTCGACACGTCGACGGTGCTGCGGTCGAGATCGAAGCGGTACGCCCGGATCATCGCCGCGCCGCCGTAGTAGCGGTCCTGGTAGTTGGTGATGTGGACGTGCACGTCGTGGCCGGCCCGGTTCTTCAGCACGGTGCGGCCGGGCGGCCAGTAGTGCCCGTTGACGGTCAGGAAGATCTGGTCGTTGCCGTCGACCAGCCGTTCCCAGAGCCGCTTCCCGTTGTCGGACAGCTCGGCGCGGCCGCTGTCGTCGGCGTACGCCAGGTCGTGGGTGGTCAGGATCACCGGGACCTTCGGGTTGGCCGCGATCACCCCGTTCGCCCAGGCGAAGCCCACGTCGGAGAGCCGCCAGTCCAGCGAGAGCACCATCCAGTCGCGGCCGGCCGCCCGGAACACGTGGCAGGTGTTGTAGCCGTCCGGGCTGGAACCGCGGTACCCGGCGGTGCGGGCGGCCCTGGCCTTGGTGAAGGTCTCCAGGTACGGGGTGCTGCCGCGCTGGTCGTCGGTCGAGGAACGGACGTCGTGGTTGCCGGCGAGCACCCCGTAGGCCGCGCCCGCTTCGTCCAGCAGGCCGAACACCTTGGTGACGGCGGCGAACTCGACGGCCAGGCCGTTCTCGGTGACGTCCCCGAGATGGGACAGGAAGACGATGTTGTCGTCCGTCCCGTCCTCCCGGTTGACCCCGCCGTCCAGCACGTAGCGGACCGAGGCCTCCAGCGGCGCCGGGTGGATCCGGTCCTGGTCGAACAGGTACTGGGTGTCCGGCATGACCACGACGGTGAACTGCCGGGCGTCCGGGTCCGGCTGCCAACGCCCCTTCCCCCCGGCCTTCTTCGGCTTCTTCCCGGCCCCGCCGGCCTGCTCGGCCCCACCGCCCTGCTCGGGCCCGGCCGCCTGCGCGGGCACCGCACCGAGCAGGCCGAGACCGGCGGTACCGACCCCGGCGCCCACCAGACCGGCCCCGCGCAGGAATCGGCGCCGACTGGCCGCGGCCGTCCCCTCCCCGTCGAGGTCGGCGGTCCGCGGGCAGCCGCACTCGTGCTCGGTCGCCTGGATGTCGTGCATGTTCGCTCCCGGAAGTGGTGTGGGCCCCGACGGTAGGCACCGGGAGCAGTCGTGGATCATCGGCCGGGCCAAGCCCCGTTGAACAGCGGCCGAATCCATCGGGCGCCGCGATGATTCCGCGCACAACTCGCCGACTACGCGATGGTCCTGGCCGCGAACCGGAACCCGCCGGCCGCCACCGTCCGCCGCTTCCACGCCGATGCGACCGAGCGGGCCCTGGCCCCCGACTGCCCGGCGCGCTACCTCATCGGCTACGCGGACGGACGACCGGTCTGCTCGGCCGAGGTCTTCCTCTTCGCGGGTGTCGCCGGGATCTACAACATCGCGACCCTCGCCTCCGACCGCCGCCGCGGGTACGGCGGAGCCATCACCCTGGCCACCCTGCGCACGGCCCACGACGCGGGCTGCCGCACCGCGGTCCTGCAGGCGTCATCGGACGGGGAACCGGTCTACCGCCGTCTCGGATTCCACGCCTGCGGCCGGTTCACCGAGTACGCAGTCACCCCCTGAGACCTCCGGCCGGGTCGACGGCCGGCGGTCCGGCTGCGGCTCGAACAGCGCGGGTGCGCACCCGCCGACGTGTACCGGCGCCGGGCGCGGGTAGGCGCACCGACGGAACACCACCGATCGACTCCGTTCGGGGGTCGTCATGTCCGTACATCGCAGACCGAGCGTGCAGCACGGCGGCGGGGCCCGTCGCCGGAGCGGCGAGCGCCACGACTTCCCGCACACCTCGCAGGGCCCCGGCCGGACGACGCCGCAGCTGCGGCCCGAGGAATCGGTGCGCCGGGGCACCGAGCCGGTGACCGCCCGTTCGGACCTGGAGCTGCGGCGGCTGCTGTCCCGGGTCTTCCTGGTCCTGTTCGTCGGCGGGACGGTGGCCTTCGCCGTACTGGCCGCGCTGGCCGGCCCGGGCCCCGCGCCCAACCGGGGGACCTACGCCTTCTTCGCCGCCCTGTGCGCCGGGTTCGCCGCCCTCGCCGGACTCGACCTGCTGGTGATCCGGCGCCGCCTGGCCGCCGGCCAGGGCCGCGACCGGACCGGTGCCCAGGGGCGCCCGGGCGCCGACCGTCGGGGCTCCGACCGCCAGGAGTGAGCCGGTGCCCGCGCCGGGCCCGACCACCACCGGCCCACAACCATCCCACCGGGTCTGGCCCGGTGGCCGTTCGGCAGAGCCCGGGTTTGCATGGACTCACCGAGCCCCCAGCGATCCGGAGGTAGCGCCGTGTACGAGATGTGGGCCGAGCACGACCCGGCGGTCTCCCCGCCCGCCGTGGTGTGGCACGTGGTGGCGAAGGACGACGCGTCGTCCTCGCTCTGCGGGCGGTTCCTGGAGCCCTCCCAGCGCGTCGTCCCGGCAGCGGACGGCGCCGGTGCGGCCGGGCCTGACCGGTACTGCGACCCCTGCCTGGTCACCGTGCGCGAGGCCTTGGCCGCCACCGCGCGGTGACCGTCCGTCGCGACGCCCGCCCGCGTCGCCTCCGCTCCCCCCTCGCCTTCGTTGCGGCACGCGTCCCGGCCGCGTGCTCAGGGCAGCGGCACCGCCATCAGGCACGGGTGCCGGCTGCCGGTTCCGGGAAACGCCAGCACGGTGGCCACCCCGCTGGCGATCTCCACCCGCAGGTCGCCTTCCGCACTCTCCCAGACCAGGCCCCCGTCGGGCCCCACGATCTGCGTCTCGTGCACGACGACCGAGCACAGTGGGGCGTGCCCGCCGATCGGGCCGGGGAGCGTCACCGCGTAACGGCGCGTGAGGCTTCTCATGTCTGCCTCCTTCTCCCCCCACCCTGCGTCATCGATTCTCCCCACATCCGACCGCTTGTACACGGAGGACCACTGTCCTCCCGAGGGAGACCGGTGCCGCTTCGCGCCTGCCCCGGCCCCGCGCGTTTACACCCGGCAGACCGCCCATGGGAGTGAACGGCGCCGAACCGGACCGGCGGCCCGGGCCGCTGGGCAGCCGCCGTCCCCGGGTGCCGGCCCGCCGGACCCGGGCGGGGGTGCCGGGCCGGGGCCCGTCCCCGTCCGGGGAGCACGTCCCCTCCGGACTGCGGACGGCGGCCGGGTACACCTGGCGGCTGGCGCTGCTCGGACTCTTCGCCTATCTGGTCGTCGACGTCCTCGCCCGGCTCCAGCTGGTGGTCGTCGCACTGTTCGTGGCCCTGGTCATCACCTCCGTGCTGCGTCCGTTGGTCGACCTGCTGGCCCGGGGCACACCGCGCTCGCTCGCCGTCGTGATGGCCTTCCTCTGCATCCTCGTGCTCGTCGGCGGGGTGCTGGCGCTGGTCGGCACGACCGTCGCCGACGAGTGGACCCGGCTGGGCAACGAGCTGCGCGGCGGGCTCTCCCGGATCGACCGCTGGCTCACCGGCGCCCCCTTCCACCTGCGCCCCGGCACCGTCACCGACCTGCGGGCCAAGATCGGCGCGTTCGTCTCGGCCCACCGCTCCGCCCTGGTCAGCACCGCGCTCAGCGGCGCCGGCCGGATCGTCGAGCTGGTCACGGGGCTGGCGCTCGCGGTCTTCTGCTCGGTGTTCTTCCTGCACTCCGGCGACCGGATGTGGTCCTGGGCGCAGCGGCAGGTGCCGGCCCGGAGCCGGTCGGCCTGGGACCGTGCCGGTCGTACCGCCTGGCGCACCTTCGCGGGCTACACCCGGGGCGTGCTGATCGTGGCGGCCTCCAACGCCGTGCTGGTGGGCGTCGCGCTGGCGATCCTGCGGGTGCCGCTGGTCATGCCGCTGATGCTGCTGGAGTTCGTGGCGACGCTCGTCCCGCTGATCGGCTCCCCGATCGCCCTGGCGATCGCCTCCGTGGTCGCGCTCGCCGCCCGCGGGCCGGTGATCGCCCTGCTGGTGCTCGCCCTGATCGCGGTCATCGGCCAGATCGAGGGCCACCTGCTGCATCCGCTGGTGCTCGGCTGGTCCGTCCGCATCCACCCGGTGGCCATCGCCGTGTCGGTGGCCGGCGGCACCGTGCTGGCGGGAATCCTGGGCGCGGTGGTGGCCGTGCCGGTGGTGTCGGTCGCCTGGGCGGTGCTCGGCGAGCTGCGCTCCCGTGGCGCACCCAGCGGCTCGGGGACGCGGCCCCTTGCGGCGGGTGATCGGTCCGGTCACCGACCGGACCGGGGCCGGCGCCAGGACCCGGGCGAGGGCGGCCGGCAGGGCGGGTGAGTGCCCGGTGCTCCGCAACGGCACCGCTCCCACTCCCCTCCTGGCCCCGCCACTCCCCTCCTGGCCCCGCCGCCCCCTCCGAGCCCCGCCACTCCCCTCCTGGCCCCGCCCCCCGACGGGCCCGCCCCCGGACCGCGGCTGGTCCGCCCGGCCCTCCCGGTGGGGCCGTTGGGCCCTGGCCGCGCGGAGCGGGGGCGGGAATCCTGGTCGCCGGTATTGCGCCGGCTGGGAGTGGAAGGGCCTGGGATGGGCGAGTTGGTCACGGTGAGGGCGTTCGAGGGGCTGACCTGCGAGGTCCTGGCCGAGGCGCGGGCCCGGGTGGGCGCCGCGGCGGCGGCTCCGGGAGTGGGGACGCTGGTGGAGGCCCTGCGGGTCCGGCTCGCGGCCGTGGCCGGGGGTGTGCTGGCGCAGGTGAACGCCGAGGTGGACGGCCGGCGGATCCGCGTCCAGGAGGCCGCGGCCGGGCTCGGCGACTCGCTCGACCGGGTGAGCGACGCGCTGCGCGGCAGGATCAGGGCCGTCACCGGGGCCTGGGCACCGCGCCCGTGGCCGGGCCACCGCGCCGCGGCCCCCACCGGGCCGGACGGCGGCGAGCTCCGCGAGCTCCGGGTGGTCCGGCACAAGGAGCCCTCGCTGGTCTGGTGCTCGCCGGAGGCCGCTGCCCGGACCATGGACGCGATGGACTACGACATCCACCTGTTCACCGATCCGGCGACCGAGACCGACGCCGTGGTCTACCGGGTCGGGCCGACCGGTTACCGCCTCGCCCGTACCGTCCCGGCCGGACCGGCGGGCCGCCGGACCTCGCCGATCACCCTCAGCCCGTACGGCGCGCCCCGGCTGACGCAGGCGCAGGCCGTCGACCGGCTGGCGGGCGCGGAGCTGCCGTTCCTGTTCTTCGCGCACCCGGTCACCGGCCGGGGCCGGGTGCTCTACCGCCGCTTCGACGGTCGGCTCGGCCTGATCGCCGGGCACGTCTGACGGGCCCCGACCGGAGCCCGGGGCCGCTCCTGCCGATCGGCCCGGAAC